>DATADA010000128.1:0-2148 GCA_036258775.1 Candidatus Limnocylindria bacterium
ACGCATCGCGCGTCGGCTGCCGCGTCCGGGACGAATGCTCGCCGCGTTCCTCGCGGCCGCGACCCTGGCCGGGCTGGTCGCGCTCGTGTCCGGCCCCTGGCTGCGTGTCGCGGGGGTGGGCTGGAGAGGCGAGCGGCTGACGCCGTCCGACGCGATCGCCGACCGGCTCGTGCCGCTGCACGGGGCGCCGCTGCTCGCCGTCGATACGACCACCCTCGCCGCGCGGCTCGAGACGCTCCCCGCCGTCGCCGATGCGCGGGTCCGGGCCCTGCTGCCCGGCCGTGTCGACGTGACGCTGACCGAGAAGCGGCCGGAGTTGGTCTGGCAGACACGCGGCGCCAGGTTCCTCGGCGCGGCCGACGGGACGCTGCTCGTGAGCCTGCCGGTGGACGCGCCGCTGACCGGGGAGCTGGCGGCGATGCCGCGCGTGGTCGACGCTCGGCGGGCGTCGCGCTACCTGGAGGTCGGCGACGTGCTCCCCGCGACCCTCCTCGACACCGCCCGGCGGCTCGCGTCGCTCGACCCGGCCCGGCTCGGGTCGGCGGCGGGGAGCCTCGCGCTGAAGATCGAGGACGAGCACGGCTTCGTGCTCGTCCCGCGCGGCGTGCCGTGGCGCGCCGCGTTCGGCTTCTACGGCGCCGAGCCGGGGGAGACCGCCGACGAGGTCGCGGCGCGGGTCGAGCGGCAGGTGACGGCGGTGCGCACGCTGTTCGCCACGCACCCCGAGTCGACCGTCGGCTGGGTCGATGCCCGCAACCCGGGAAAGGTATATTTCCGTGCCGGGGGTTGAGCCGGACGGCCGCATGACGCCCCCACCTCTCGTCGGTTCCAGCAGCGAGAGCATCACCGATGTGGCTTCCCCTCCTCGGCCTTGCGCTCGGCATCGGCCTCGGGTTGGTGCTCAACGTCAACGTCAGCCCGGACCTTGCGCGCTACAGCGCGGTCGGCATCCTGGCCGGCCTGGACTCGGTGCTCGGCGCGATCCGGGCCGAGCTCGACGCGCACTACGACAACCGGATCTTCCTGTCGGGCTTCGTCACCAACGCGCTGCTGGCGGCCGGCCTGACCTTCGTCGGCGACCGCCTGGGGATCGACCTCTACCTCGTCGCGCTGTTCGCGTTCGGGCTGCGCATCTTCCAGAACGTGGCGTTGATTCGGCGCCACTTCCTGTAGGCTCGAAGCGACCGATGGGCGCGTCGCCGGCGCGCCGCACCGCACGGAGGTAGCGTGGAACGCGAGGCTGTCCTGGTCGCCATCGATCCGGGGACGACGAAGGTGACGACCCTCATCGGCGAGGTGGGTCGCGGCGGCGACATCAACATCATCGGCTACGGCATCGCCCCGTCGGTCGGAATGAAGAAGGGGATGGTCGCCAACATCGACCAGACCGTGAACTCGATCGCGCAGAGCGTCGAGAAGGCCGAGCGGCTCTCCGGCTACAAGATCAGCTCGGCGTTCGTGGGGGTCGGCGGCAGCCACATCAGCAGCCAGAACTCGCGCGGCGTGGTGGCCGTCTCCGGTCACCGCCGTGAGGTCTCGCGCGAGGACGTGGCGCGGGCCACGGAGACCGCCCGCGCGGTGCAGGTGCCGTCGAACCGCGAGATGATCCACGTCATCCCGCGCGGATACATCGTGGACGGGCAGGAGGGGATCAAGGATCCGCTCGGCATGAGCGCCGTGCGGCTCGAGGTCGACACGCACATCGTGGCCGGGGCGGCCACGTCGGTCCAGAACCTGTCGAAGTGCGTCACGGGCGCCGGGGTCCAGATCGACGAGCTGGTCATCTCCTCGCTCGCGGCGGCGGACGCGACGCTGACCGACACCGAGAAGGATCTCGGCGTGCTCGTGGCCGACATCGGCGGCGGCACGACCGACCTGGCCATCTTCGTCGACGGCGCGGTGTACCACAGCGCGGTGCTGCCGGTGGGCGGGATCAACGTGACGAACGACGTGGCCATCGGGCTGCGCACGAGCCTCAACCTCGCCGAGGAGGTGAAGATCAAGCATGGCACCGCCTCGCTCGAAGAGGTCCAGCCCGACGAGCTGCTGAACGTCGCCATCCTGGGCGACGAGGGCGGGCAGACCGTGCCGCGGCAGCGCCTGGCGGAGATCGTCAACGCGCGGATGCAGGAGATCTACCAGCTCATC
>DATADA010000129.1:0-8380 GCA_036258775.1 Candidatus Limnocylindria bacterium
CGTCAACCAGATCGCCAAGACCCGCTACATGACAGACGGCCAGGTCTCGCTGCCGCTGGTCCTTCGAACGGCCAACGGTGGCGGCCTGCGGTTCGGTGCGCAGCACAGCCAGAGCATCGAGAACTGGGCGATGGCGATCCCCGGGCTCAAGGTCGCGGCGCCGTCCAACCCGGCCGACATGGTCGGGCTGATGGCGGGCGCCATCCGCGATCCGGACCCGGTCATCGTCTGCGAGCACAAGGGCCTGTTCGCCGAGAAGGGCGAGGTCCCCGACGGCGAGCACGTGCTCCCGCTAGGCCGGGCAAACGTCGTCCGCGACGGCAGCGACGTGACGATCGTCGCGCTGGCGATGATGGTCCCGCGTTCGGTCGCCGCCGCGGAACGGCTCCAGTCCGAGCACGGCATCAGCGCCGAGGTCATCGACCTGCGCACGCTCGTCCCGCTGGACGCGGACACGGTGCTGCGCTCGGTGACGAAGACGTCGCGGCTGGTGACCGTCGAGGAGAACCCGCGGCTGGGCGGCTGGGGAGCCGAGATCGCCTCCATCGTGGCCGACGAGGCGATGTACGACCTCGACGCGCCGATCGTGCGGATCACCACCCCGCACATCCCGCTGCCATCGGCGCCGGCCCTCGAGGACATGGCCATCCCGTCGGCGGACAGGATCGTCGAGACGGTCAGCCGGAGGCTGGCCGATGCCCGCTGACCGTGTGGCCGTGCTCGGCATCGGCAACATGGGATCGGCGATGGCCAGGCGGCTGTCGGAGCAGGGTTTCGAGGTCGTCCTCTATAACCGGACGCAGGAACGCGCCGACAGGCTCGCGCAGGAGATCGGGGCGATGGCAGTGGCCTCCCCCGCCGAGGCCGCCGGCGCCGCCCAGATCCTGGTCACGATGGTCGCCGACGACGACGCGCTGCGCCGCCTGTGCACGTCCGACGACGGCATCCTCGCCGGCGCCCGGCCGGGCGGGATCACGGTGCAGACGAGCACCGTCCTGCCGGACACCGTCCGCGAGATGGGCGACAGCTTCTCGGCACGCGGGCTGGCGTTCCTCGACGCGCCGGTCTCGGGCAGCACCGCGACGGCGGGCGCGGGTGAGCTGACGTTCATGGTCGGCGGCGAGGAGGCACACCTCGAGCGGGCGCGGCCGGTGCTCGACGCGCTGGGGAAGCGGACGATTCGCATCGGTTCCGTGGGGAGCGCGGCGGCCGTCAAGCTGGCCGTGAACGACATCATCTTTGCGCTGGACGTCGCTGTCTCCGAGGCGCTCGTTCTCGCGGAGGCAGCGGGGGTGGACCGCGCGGCCGCGTACGACGTCTTCGCCGGGGGCGCGGCGGGCGCGCCGTTCGTCCAGTACAAGCGGGGCGCCTTCCTCTCGCCGGAGACGGCGCCACCGGCCTTCACCTTCGACCTTGCGCTCAAGGATCTCTCGCTGATCCTCGCGCTGGCCGAGCGCGCGCGGGTCCCGATGTCACAGGCGACGACGAACATGGCGGCGCTTCGCGCGGCCGCCGATGCGCTCGGAAGCGAGCGCGACTTCTCGGAGGTGGCGACGTACCTGCGGTCCCAGAGGGCTTCGTAGAAGGAGGAGTGACGCTATGGGCGACCGAACCCTGATCCGCGGCGGGATCGTCCTGACGCAGGACGACTCGCTCGGGGAGCTGCCCCGGGCCGACATCCTGGTCGACGGAGACCGGATCGCCGAGGTCGGCCCCGATCTCGGCGCCGATGGCGCGCGGGTGATCGATGCCGAGGGCGACATCGTCATCCCCGGCTTCGTCGACACCCACCGGCACACCTGGGAGACGTCGATCCGGACTTCCGCCCCCGACTACACGCTCGGCGCGTACTTCGGCGGGGTGCTGGACAAGTTCGCGCCGAACTACCGGCCAGAGGACGTCTACGCCGCGAACCTGTGGGGCGCGCTCGAGTGCATCAACGCGGGCATCACTACGCTCGTCGACTGGTCGCACATCATGAACACGCCCGAGCACGCCGACGCCGCCATCAAGGGGCTGCAGGACGCGGGGTTACGCTCGGTGTTCGCCTTCGGCTTCCCCAACACCTCGATCCAGGACTGGTGGTTCGGGCCCGACTGGGCCGGCAGCCGCGAGACGATCAACGGCGACGAGGCGCGTCGGATCCGGAGCCAGTACCTGAGCGACGACCAGGGGCTCATCACCATGGCCCTGGCCACGCGCGGCACGAACTATTGCATCCCGGACGTGGTGCGGTTCGAGTGGGAGCTGGCGAAGGAGCTCGGCATCAACATCACCGTCCACGTGGCGATGTACCGGTTCGGCTACACGAAGATGCAGCTGCGCCACCTCAAGGAGATGGACCTGCTCTACCCGAACACAACCTACATCCACTCCTCGCACCTGCTCGACGACGAGTGGCAGATGGTCGCGGACTCCGGCGGCAACGTGTCGCTCGCGCCGCAGATCGAGCTGCAGATGGGCCACGGCTGGGCGCCGGCGGTGGACGCCCTCGACCGCGGCATTCCCGTCGGGCTGTCGAGCGACGTGGCCACCACCGCCTCGTCGGACATGTTCACCCAGATGCATGCGGTCTTCAGCTCGGAGCGGGCGCGACGCCACGAGGTCGCCTGGAACGAGAATCTCGAGTGGAACGAGCCCGAGTCGAAGCTGATCAGCTCGCGCCAGGTCCTGCGCTGGGCGACGCGCGAGGGAACTGTGGTGGCCGGGGTGGCCGACCGCGCCGGGTCCATCACGCCCGGCAAGAAGGCCGACATCGTGATCATCGACACCAAGGCGGTCAACGTCGCGCCGGTCATCGACCCCGTGGGGGCCGTCGTGTGTGCGGCCGACACGGCCAACGTGAAGACGGTCCTGGTCGACGGCAAGGTGCTCAAGGAGGACTTCAAGCTGACGGCGGAGCTGGACCGCCCGCGCCGGCTCGTCCAGGAGTCGCGCGACTACCTGGTGAGCAGGTTCGGCGCGCCGGAAGACGGCTGGCTGCCATTCGAGCGAGCCGCCGCGCAGACCGGGGAAGAGGCGCAGGAGCCCGCCGGAGCGCCCGCATGACGCTCGGTGGCGGCCGGCGTCCGCTCGCGCGTGGCGCGCCTGCCTGACACGTCGAAAGCCGGGTGAGCGGCAACCGCGTGCCCGGCACAACCGGCCCGCACCTCCCCCACCCGATGTCAGCCGAGCAGTCGCACCTGCGCCTGGCCCGGCTCGGGGAGGCGGAAGCCATCGATGCCCTCATGAAGGCGTCGACGGCCGCCCTCTTCCCCCGCTTCTACGATGCCCAGCAGACCGCCGCCTCGGTCAGGTACATCGCCAGCGTCGACCGCACGCTGATCGAGGACGGCACGTACTTCGTCGTCGAGGCGGGGGCCGAGCTCGTCGCCTGTGGCGGCTGGAGCCGGCGCGACAAGCTCTACACCGGTTCCGGGGAGGCGGCCGGCGGCGCGCGGCTGCTCGACCCGGCGACGGAGCCGGCACGCGTGCGGGCGATGTTCGTCCGGGCGGACTGGACGCGACGCGGCCTCGGGACGCGCATCCTCGACGCGTGCGAGGCCGCCGCGAAGGGGGAGGGCTTCCGAAGGCTGGCGCTCGTCGCGACGCTCCCCGGCCTGCCGCTCTACGAGCGCTACGGGTTCCGGGCCACCGAGCGGGTCGAGGTCACGATGCCGAACGGCGTCTCGATCCCGTGCGCCGCGATGGAGAAGCCGATCCCCTGACTGCAGCACGGTCGTCCGCTAGGCTCGCAGCGTGGACGACCCGATCGCGTCGAACCGGGCGCTGTGGGAGGAGTGGACGGCGCTCCACGAGCGCTCGCCGTTCTACGACGTCGACGGCTTTCGGCGCGGCGGGGTCCGGCTGCGGCCGGAGGAGATCGAGGCGATCGGCGACGTCACCGGCCAGACCCTGCTCCACCTCCAGTGCCACTTCGGCATCGACACCCTCTCCTGGGCGCGCCTCGGCGCGCGGGTGACCGGCGTCGATTTCTCCGAGCGGGCCGTCGGCCTCGCCCGCTCCCTTGCCGCCGAGCTGGGGTTCGCCGATGCCCGATTCATTCGCTCGGACCTCCACGATCTGCCCGACGTGCTCGACGAGACCTTCGACGTCGTCTACACGTCCCGCGGCGTCCTCGGCTGGCTGCCGCGCGTGGACCGATGGGCGCGCGTGGTCGCGCGCTACGTGCGGCCCGGCGGCCGCTTCTTCATCAACGAGATCCACCCGGTGGCCATGGCGTTCGAGAACGACGGCGTGGCTCCCGGTGAGCTTCGGCTCGCGTACCCCTACTGGGAGCACGCCGAGCCGCTCAGGCTGGAGGTCCACGGCTCGTACGCCGAGCCACACGCCGAGCTCGAGACCAGGACGGAGTACGGATGGGACCACTCGCTCGGCGAGATCGTGACGGCGCTCGCCGACGCGGGCCTCGTCATCCGGTTCCTGCGCGAGCACCCGTACAGCGAGTGGCGGCTCGACTTCCTGGTGGAGCGGCCCGACGGCCGGTGGTACCTGCCCGACGGGGCCAAGGGCGAGCTGCCGCTCTCCTTCTCGCTGCTGGCCACCAGGCCGGCGCCATAGCTGGCGGAAAGTCCCCTCCCGCGATGCGCCGCACGAAGCTGGTGTGCACCATCGGCCCGGCGTCGCGATACCGCATCGACGAGCTCGTCGCGGCCGGCATGGACGTCGCCCGGCTCAACTTCTCGCACGGCGCGCCGGCGCAGCATCGCGCCTCGTGCGCCCGCGTTCGCGCCGCAGCCGACGCCGCGGGGAGGCACGTGGCGGTGCTCGCCGACCTGCCCGGGCCGAAGATCAGGCTGACCGACCTGCCCGGCGGGCAGCTCGAGCTGGCGACCGGGGCGTCGTTCTGGCTGGGGCCCGATTACCCCCGCGGGGCACCCGGCGAGCACGCCGGCACGACCTACCCGCACCTCGTCGACGACCTGCGCCCCGGGGACCGGGTGATGCTCGCCGATGGAGCGGTCGAGCTGCGCGTCGCATCGGTGCAGCCCGGCTGGGTCGAGTCCGAGGTTGTCCGCGGCGGGAAGGTCCGCTCGGGCGCAGGCGTCAACGTGCCATCCGAGCGTCTCTCGCTGCCGGCCGTGACCGACCGCGACCGTGCGGCGCTCCGGGCTGTGCTCACGATGGACGTCGACTTCGTCGCCCAGTCGTTCGTTCGGAGCGCGGACGACGTTCGCGAGCTGCGGCGCGCGATGGGTCGCGGCGCTCGCCCGATCGTGGCCAAGCTCGAGACCAGGGCGGCCATCGAGCACCTCGAGGACCTCCTGGCGGTGGTCCAGGGCGTGATGCTCGCCCGCGGCGACCTCGGCGTCGAGCTGCCCTTCGCCGAGGTCCCGATCATCCAGAAGCAGGTGATCGGCGCCTGCGTGGCGAGCGGCATCCCGGTCATCGTCGCCACGCAGATGCTCGAGTCGATGGTCTCCGCGCCGCGCCCGACCCGGGCCGAGGCGAGCGACGCGGCCAACGCCGTCCTCGACGGCGCCGACGCGGTGATGCTCTCGGCCGAGACGGCGATCGGCGACTACCCCGTCCTCGCCGCCGGCGCCGCCGCGGCGATCTGCGAGACGGCGGAGCGGCAGGGAGAGGCGTTCGGGCAGCGCCACGAGGTGCGCGCGTCGCCCGAGGAGAGCGAGCCGGCCGCCGTCGCGCACGCCGCCGTCGCTCTCGCCCGCCAGCTGTCGGAACCGGCGGTCAGTGCCATCGCGTGCTTCACGCAGACCGGTCTGACCGCTCGTCTCCTCGCCGCGCTCCGACCCGCCGTCACGATCCACGCCCTGACCCCCGACGCCGTGGTCGCCCGGCGCCTGGCGCTGTGGCGCGGCGTGGCGCCCATCGCGACGCGTGTGCCGGGCGATACCGACGACCTGATCGCCCTGGTCGAGGGGGCGCTCCCGGACGCCGGTGTGCCGGCCGGGTCTCTGGTCGTGATCGCGGGCTCGATCCCGTTCGGGAAGGCCCGCTCGAACTTCGTCAAGCTCCATCGCCTGCCCGACGGGGGCGAGGCGCCATCCGCGACGCCCCACCCGATCTGAACCGCATCCGGCGGACGCGCGGGCGGGAGGACGAATGACGTATCCCGAGTTCGGACCGGCCGCCGATGCGGTGCTGCCGCCGAGCCGCGAACGTGGGGGCCGAAAGACACGAAACAGACAGGAGGTCCATACCCGTGCGCACGCCATCCGAGCGGAACCTGCTCCCGCTGGTGCTCGCCTACCTGCCGGTGCCGATCATCGGCGCCATGCTGTCCGCGATCTGGGACGTCGGCGCGTCGCCGGAGGGTGGAGCCGGCGACATGTTCCTGCGCGGCACCGCCCTCACTCCCCCGCTCTTCCTGCCGGCCGCGCTGCTCGTGGCAGCGGCGGTGGCCCGTCGCGGCGGGGTCGCCGGACGCATCGGCGCCGGCGTGGCCGCGCTCGTCGGCCTCGCGTTCCTGGCGGGGAGCACCGCGAACCTCCCCAACGACTTCGCCGCCGCGGAGGCCGCGGGCACGCCGCTGGCGTTGACGGCCGTCCTCGCAGTCGTTCACATCGCGCTGTCGATCGGGCTGCTGGTGAACGCCGTCCCCGCCGTCGTGCGCCGGGGACGCCGAGACGGGACCGCGGCCGCGACCGCCTGAGGGCGGCGTCGGCTCGCCTGGGGCCGCCGGGTGGCGTCAGCCGTCCGGCGGCCAGAGGCCCTCCCGGGCCTCGGTCCAGGCGGCGAGCCCCTCGCCGCCGGCGAGCACGACGCCGTTCAGCTCGAGATCGGCCATGACGCCGTAGTGGTCCGACGGCGCATCGGCCCCGGCCTCCGTGAGCACCACCCGCGCCGAGCGGATGACGACGCGCGGCTTCCACCGAAACGGTGAGCCGACGAATATGTAGTCGATGCGCCGGTGGTGATCCGGCTGGGCGAAGGCCGCCACCGCGAAGGGCTGTACGTACGGGTTCCCCGTCGACCACGTATGCCCCGGCGTTCCGTCACCGGCCACCGCAAACGCATCGAGCCAGTACGTGCTCCGTCCCTGCAGGCTCTGCAGCCCGGTCAGGAAGCGGATGCTCGCCGCGTCCGGCGTCGCGTCGAAGTCGCCGGCCAGTATCGGCGGCAGGTCGTCCCCCGCCGCCAGCTCGGTCAGCCACGCGTCGAGGGCGACGCACTCGTCCTCGCGGTCGCCCTCGCGACCGGGCCGCCACGACATCGGCACCGTCGAGCAGAACCAGAACGAGTCGCCCCCGACGGTGACCCGCGCCGCGAGCGCGGGGCCGCCGTGGCCGAGGTCGGTGACCTCCCGCTGGCCGATGGGATGGCGCGACGCGATCGCGATGCCCGGGTCTCCCCGTTCCTCGCCCTCGCGCCGCTCGTACGCCACCCGGTAGCCGAGGACCCCGAAGAGCTCCTCCGCCTGGTTGCTGCCGCCGTCGGCGACGTCGACCTCCTGGAGGGCGATCAGATCCGGGGCGAGGGTCGCCACGGCGTGGCGCAGGAGCGTCGCGCGCCTGGCGTATGGCCCGTTCCGCGCCCAGATGTTCGCCGTCAGCACACGCATGCCGAACTGGCGAGCAAGGGCTATGCCGCTGCGTCTCCCGCGCGTGCCTCATCCGCGGCCAGCGGCACCAGCTCGACGTGCACCGTCCGCTGACCGCGCAGCCGATGCACGATCGGAATGAGCCTGTGCAGGATCGGGTGCTTCGCCTCGATGAGCCGCCGGGCGTGCTCCCACTCGTCGCCGTCGAGGATCCGCGCCCGCATGCGCAGCCCTGGACCGGTCGGTCTTCCGGTGACGGTCGCGGGCGCGACGTCGGCGAGCGGGTTTCGCCGAAGCCGCTTCAGCTTGCCGGTCGGCGCCCAGGTCCTGAAGAACGCCCGTCCCGCGTCGACGACGATGTGAACGGGCGTCGCCACCGCCGATCCGTCACCTCGGTAGGTCGTGAGGCGGGCGTATGTCGCGCCCGCCAGCGGCGCGAGGGTGTCGTTTCGCGTTTGCATCGGTGCTGCTCCATCTGCGTCTCCACAGGGCGGACGCGGGACCGGCGCGCTACGTGACATGCGATGCGAGGCGGCGCAGCTTCTCAGGGTTGGCCTGGACGTGGACGGCCATGACGCGTCCGTCGACGACCTGCGGGAAGAAGGCCGCCACCGGCTCGCCGGCGCTCGACACGAGGACCGCCGGTTCCCCGTTGAGCTCGACGACCGCCGCGGCAAGGGCGGGGATCGGCCTTGCCGCGATCGCCACCATGAAGCGCGCGACCTTCCGTGCGCCGAGCAGCGGGCGCGGCGGAGCGGGCGCCAGGCCGCCGCTGTCCGCCACCAGCGCGACGTCCGGGGCGAGGATCTCCATCAGCGACGCGACGTCACCGCTGCGCGTCGCATCCAGGAACGCCCGCGTCACCGATGCTCGCGT
>DATADA010000130.1:0-3576 GCA_036258775.1 Candidatus Limnocylindria bacterium
GGGCACGCCGTCGGCGACGACCTGCTCATTCGCGTCGCGGAGCGGGTCACCGCCGTGCTCCGCGCGGAGGACACCGCCTGCCGGCTCGGCGGCCGCGTTCGCCTGGGCCACCGTCACGTCCTCCAGCAGGACGGCGAACTCGTCGCCGCCGAGCCGGCAGGCGGTGTCCTCCGCGCGGAGCACGGCGGTGACCCGCTCCGCGACGCGAATGAGCAGGTCGTCGCCGACGGCGTGCCCGAGGCTGTCGTTGATCGTCTTGAAGTCGTCGATGTCCATGAAGAGGACGGCCATGCCCATGCTCCCCCGCCGGCGGGTGAGGGCGTGCATCACCCGGTCGACGAACAGGACGCGGTTCGGCAGCCCGGTGAGGGGGTCGTGCAGTGCCTGGTGGCGCAGCTGCTCCTCCAGCTTCTTGCGCTCGCTGATGTCGAGCAGGATGCCCTGAACCGTGACCGGCTGCCCGGCGGCGTCGCGCGCGATCACCTCCTCGTCGTCGAGCACCCACACGACCCGGTCGTCGCGGCCGATGAGGCGGTACTCCCAGCGCGACCCGCTGTACGTCTCGTCCTTGTCAGACTGCTCGGCGAGCAGCATCCGGTCGCGATCGGCGGGGTGGATCTGCTTCTGCCACAGGTCCGGGTCGGCCATCCACTCCTCGGGGCTGTAGCCCAGCAGCTCCTGGATCTTGGGGCTGACGAAGTTCCAGCGGCCGCTCACGCCAGCCTCGGCGACGTAGACGACGCCCGGCACGCGCTCGACGACGGACCGATACAGCGCCTCCGCGCTGGCCAGCTCGCCGCGCAGCGCGCGCTCGCGCCGCACTGCCTCCTCCCGGTCGCGGAGGAGGACGGTCTGCCGGATGACGGCGAAGAGCACGACGAGCGCGATGGCGATCGCCGCCCCGAAGCGAGCCGGCCCCGGGGTCGGGTCGTGACGGACGACGAGCAGGACCACCAGGATCGGCGTGAGCCCGACCGCCACGATCGGCAGCCAGCCGCGCAGCAGGTCCGCGACCGCCACGTAGCGCGGGCTGCGGTCCTCGGCGGTGGACCAGTACGCGCCGCCGTAGCCCACCAGCAACGCGGCAGCGCCGACGGTTGCGTGGACCACCATGGCGATGGGGCCCGACGGTTCGACCACGAGCTGCGCGAGGTAGCCCACGCCGCCGAACAGGATCCCGAGCAGGATGCCGTACGCCCCGTTCAGCACGCGCGGGGCGAGGGTGGCGAGATCCAGGATGGCGGTCGCGCCGAGCAGCGCCAGGAAGAAGGCGGCGTACGTCAGGAGCTGGGCGTCGCGCGCATCGGACGCCCAGGCCTGCCCGAGCACGAGCATGACGGCGCTGGTCGCGGCGAAGATCGTGGCCGCGTCGAGATAGAGCGCCACCTCGTCCGAGAGCCGCAGCCGGCCGTGCGCCGCGCTCACGTAGCAGGCTGCCGCGGCGGCGGCCAGCGCGGCGACCGAGATCTCGACTGCCGGCTGCATCCCGTCGCCCGCCACGACGCTCGCCAGCCGAGCGGCCTCCGAGAACAGCCAGACGATGAGCGCGATGCAGATCGTGCCCCGGACGAGCGACTCCCGAGGGGTCGACGCGTGCCGCCATCCGCGGTAGCCCAGCCAGGTGCCGGTGACCGCGCAGAGCAGGCGGAATCCGTACTCCCACGTGGCGCCGAGCTCGAAGAGGTCCACGAGGCCGGCGCCGAACAGCGTCGCGGCGATGGCCACGACGGTCAGGGCATGCCATGGGAGAGCAGGGAGCGTCGCGCCACGCGCGACGGCGGTTCCCCCGGCGGTCAGCAAGATGCGTTCTCTCGAGATGGGTGGGCAGCCCGAGCGTATCGGCGGCGAGCGCCGCCACCCATGGCGAGAAAGTACCGAGCGCACCGCCACGCCCGCCGTCGCGCTGCCGGGCGAGCCTTGCGAGGCCCGACGGGCAGTACCGCGGTAGCCCTTCAGGCGTGCCCGGACGGTCGCCCGACGCCTCTCAGGGACGGGACGACGGCGACCGCGATCGCGAGAAGCGTGTTGCCCACCGCGAAGACGAGGAGGGTCGCGCGCAGTCCAACCGTCTCGAGCATGAGGCCGGCCACGAAGACCGCGATCGGCGTCGCGAGCCGTGGCGCGGCGAGAGCCGCCGCGGACACCCGGCCGAGCAGCGCCGGCGGCGTCCGTTCCTGGCGGAGCAGCCGGTCCATCGGGTCGAGTGCGCCGGTGGTGATACCGATCACGGCCAGCGCCGCCAGCAGGGGGACGAGTGCCGGCACCGGTACGAGGGCATAGCTGGCGGCCGCATACGCCAACCACGCGCCCACGTAGAACGCGCGCCGGCCGAGGCGACGCTCGGCGACGCCGAACACCGCGATCCCCACCAGACCGCCGACCCCGTACGCCGCGATGGCCAGCCCGAGCGCGGACGGGTCGCCGAACTGGGTCCGCACGTAGACGGGGAGCACGACCGGCGCGAGGGCGTCGATCAGCAGCGCACCGAGGGTCGAGGCGACGACGATCGTCGCCACCACGCGCTCCCGGACGATGAAGCGCAGCCCGTCGAGCAGCTCGCCGATGTACGACCGCGCGCCACGGGGATCGTCGGTTCGTGCCGCTTCGGCACCGGGGACCGCGACCGCGACGAGCAGCGCCGAGACGACGAAGGACGCGACGTCGATCCACAGCAGCGCCGGCGCCCCGAGGAGGACGATCAGCAGTCCCGCCAGGGGCGCGCCGGCGACGTACGCGGTGTGCTCGCTCGCCGTCCAGAACGAGAGGCTGCGCGACAGCGGCGTGCCGGCCCGGCGCGACATGCCGGGGAGCAGCGCCTCCCTCGCCGACGACGAGGGCGCGTCGAACAACGAGCCGACGAACCCGAACGCCAGGATGTGCCAGTACTCGAGCAGGCCGAGCGCGTGCAGGGCCGGGATGCCGGCGACCCCGACCGCGCTCGCCAGGTCACCGATCAAGCTGGCGCGCCGCGCGCCGAGGCGATCCACCAGGGTCCCGCCGAAGAACGCCCCGACGGCCATCGGCGCCGACGTGAACAGTGCGGCGATCCCCGTCTGCAGCGCGGAGCCGGTGGTGACCAGCACGAACCACGGGATGGCGATGGACGCCATCACGTTGCCGTAGAGCGAGATCGCGTTCGCGGCGAGCAGCGCGACCAGCGGACGGCGCGTGGGCTGCTCGGCGCCGTAGCGCGCCGGATCCACGGTGTGGACCGTCACCGAGGAATATGACAGCCGCTGTCCGGTTGTCCCCGGCTCGCCGACACGCCGGCCGGGCGGCCCGCGACGCTAGCCGGTGGGTGCGGCGACCCGCTCGAGCGCCGGACGCAGCTCGTCTCGGAAGAAGCGGAAGAATCCCTCCTGGTCCGGGCCGACCTGGTGGATGTAGACATTGTCCACGCCGGCGTCGACGAACTCGCGGACCGACTCGACGTGACGAGCGACATCGGGGCCGACCGGCGTCTGCTCCGCGAGCATCTCCGGCGTCACGAGCTGCGACGCCTGCTCGAAGTGCTTCGGCAGCGCGAGCTCCTGCGAGAGATCGCCGGGCACGCCGGCGTTCGGCCAGATCTCGTGC
>DATADA010000131.1:0-2417 GCA_036258775.1 Candidatus Limnocylindria bacterium
CCGCCCCCCCGACTCGGTGCCTACTCGACCGTCGCCTGAGCCGCCTCCGTCGTCGCGCTCACGATCTCGTCGACCGAGCCCGATCCCTCGGTCGCCGCCGTGAAGGTGTTGTTGAAGGCCGTCGTCACGTCGGCGAAGCCGGGGACGAAGCTCCACGGGCGGGCGTACTCGGCGCCGGCCAGCAGCGCCTCGCGGCCCTCGGGCGCCGGCACGTCCTGCCGCGACGGCAGGGCCAGCCCGAGGCTGGTCCACGTCTCCATCCCCTCGGGACCCGTCAGGTAGCTCAGCAGCGACCAGGCCGCATCCGCATTCGCGCTGTCCGCGCCGATCGAGTAGCTAACCGTGAAGGCGAGCGTCGCCTGCTCCGCGCCGGCCGGCATCTCGGCGTGGGCGTAGTTGATGTCGGGGAAGTCGTTCTCGAGCGACGGGATCAGCCAGTTGCCCTCGAACACGATGGCGACCTTGCCCTGGCCGATCGCCTCGCCGCACCAACCGGAGCCGAGTGTCGCCGGCGTCGCGGCGAAGCCGGACTCGAACAGCCCGAGGTAGTACTCGAGCGCCTCGCGCGTCTCGGGCGAGTCGAACGTGACCTCCGTCAGATCCTCGTTGTAGATGCTGCCGCCGTTCTGGTAGATGAACGCCAGCGCACGATCGAGGCTCGGCGAGAGGCAGAGCCCGGTCACGTCGCCGGTCGTCAGCGCCTCGGCGGCCGCCTGCAGCTCCTCCCAGTTCGTCGGTGGCTCGACGCCCGCCTCCTCGAGCATGTCGGTGTTGTAGAACATCGCCAGCGTGCTGGCGTCCTTCGGCAGGCCGTAGATCTGATCGTCTGGGCCGCGGAACGCGTCGAGGTAGCCCGGGTAGAACTGCGCGGTGTCGACGCCGCTCTCCGCGATGTAGTCGTCCAGCGGGAGCAGGAAGCCCTCCTCGATCCACTCGGGGGCCACCGAGGAGTCGACGTAGAAGACGTCGGGCGGCGTGCCCGCGCTGAAGTTCGCGATCATCGCCTGGGCGTAGTCGCCGGCGACCGGCTGGTAGTCGATGGTGATGTTCGGGCACTGCTCCTCGAAGCCCGCGAACATCTGCTCCAGCAGCTCGCCCTCATCCTCCGACGCCTGCCAGCCGGAGAGGATGACGTCTCCCTCACCGATGCACTCGGTGGCGCCGTCGCCACCGGCCGCCCCGGTCGCGCCCGGGCTGGCGCCCGCGCCGTCACCGCCGGCGTCGTCGCCGCCGCCTCCGCCGGTGCAGGCGGCCAGGATGAGGCCCAGGGCCATCAACAACGAGAGCGTCCGCGTACGCATCGGTACACCACCCTTTCGCGCAGTTCCGGGCGCTCGGTCTCCCGGGCATGATCCTCGTGCGCCGGAAATTGTATGCCCGCGTCAAGCCGAGCGCAGGCCTAGAATCGGGCCGATGAGCACGGAGACCGCCGCCGAGGCACACCCCGGCCGCCCCTGGTGGGAGGGGGCGGTCATCTACCAGATCTACCCGCGCAGCTTCGCCGACAGCGACGGCGACGGCATCGGCGATCTCCCCGGCATCCTCTCCCGGCTCGACCACCTCCGCGGGGCGGACGGCTCCCTCGAGGTGGATGCCATCTGGCTCTCCCCCATCTTCCCGTCGCCGCAGCACGACTTCGGCTACGACATCAGCGACTACACCGATGTCGCGCCCGAGTACGGCACCCTCGCCGACCTCGACCGGCTGATCGGGGCCTGCCACGCGCGAGGCCTTCGGGTCCTGCTCGACCTCGTGCCCTGCCACACGAGCATCGAGCACGCCTGGTTCCGGCAGAGCCGCTCCTCGCGCGACGACCCCAGGCGCGACTGGTACATCTGGGCCGATCCCGGGCCGGACGGCGGGCCGCCGAACAACTGGGTCAGCTTCTTCGGCGGCCCGGCCTGGGAGTGGGACGAGGTCACCGGCCAGTACTTCCTCCACAGCTTCTACCCCGAGCAGCCGAACCTGAACTGGCGAAACCCGGCGGTGGCGGAGGCGATGCACGACGTGCTGCGCTTCTGGTTCGAGCGCGGCGTGGACGGCTTCCGGGTCGACGCCATCCAGGCCGCCGTCGTCGACGAGCGGCTGCGCGACAACCCGCCGTTCAGCCGGCAGAGCCCGATCCCCGGCCTGGGACGCCGCGAGGAGCAGGACCCGCTCTGGAACGTCGACCGCCCGGAGGTGCACGACGTCATCCGCGGCATGCGACGCGTGGCGGACGAGTACGCGGGGGTCGTGCTGATCGGCGAGGTCTACGCCCCGGTCGAGAGGCTGGCCGGCTTCCTCGGCCACGGGCGCTCGGACGAGTTCCACCTCGCCTTCGACTTCGAGCTCCTGCTCGCGCCGTGGAACCAGCGCGACTTCACGCTCGCCATCGAGCGCGCCGAGGCGCTCCACCCGCCCGGCACGTGGCCCAC
>DATADA010000132.1:0-19232 GCA_036258775.1 Candidatus Limnocylindria bacterium
GGCGTCCTTGCCGGCGTGAGCCTGCTGCACGGCCCGACGGACCCGGACTTTTACTGGCATGTAACGGTCGGTCGCGAGATCGTCGAGTCCGGTGCGCTGCCGACTCACGATTCCTACTCCTTCACGCGAGCGGGCGCGCCCTGGATCGCGGAGCAATGGCTGGGCGAAGTCCTGATCGCCGCGGTCGTCGCGCTGGGGATCGCGCCCGCCCTCATCGTCTTCGGGTCCATCTCAGCGCTTGGACTCGCAATGCTCGCCATGGCGCTGCGCAGCAGAGGCGTGCGAACGGCCGCGATCATCGCGGCTCTCATGCCGGCCGTCTGGTTGATCGGCCTGTACGTGACGCTGCGCCCCCAGGTCGTGTCATGGAGCCTTCTGGCCGCGGTTGTCGCGCTGCTCGTCTGGCTTCGTCCCGAGGCTCGCGCCGCATCGCTCGCAATCCCCATTGTCTTCGCGATCTGGGTCAACATCCATGGCCTCTACCTCGTCGGTCTCGCCGTCGCGGTCACCTACCTCGCCTTCACGGTGCTGCGCGCCACGCCGATGTACGGGGCACGACGGTGGATCGCGGGAGTCGGCGTCGCGACTGCCATCGCGTGCCTCCTCTCGCCGTACGGGCCAGCGGTCGTCGCCTACCTCTTCAGCTTCGCGGACGTCGGCGACTGGGGCATGAGGAACCTGCTCGAATGGCAATCGCCCGACTTCCACGACCCCGCGCTGCTGCCGCTCCTCGCGCTCATCGTCGCGGTGGTCCTGCTCGGTCGCCGCCACACCGACGGATGGATCGCGGTGTGCGCTTACTTCGGAGTCGTCCTTGCGCTCTACGCGGTTCGTAACGCGCCGGTGGCCGGGATCCTCGCCGTCCCGCTCCTCGCGATGGAACTGGACGCCCGAATCCCAAACCGTCCGTCGATGCTCAGCCAGGCTCGGCCCCGGGCGTGGCTCGACTGCGCGGCGGGACTGACGATCGGTGTTGCCGCGCTCGGCATCGGTCTCGCCACCGCGCGTCCCGCGGAGGCGGTCGCGACGCGCTTCCCGGTGGACGCTGCGCGCGTGCTCCGAGCCACTGACCGGGATGCCCGCGTGCTCGCGCACTACGGTTGGGGTGGCTACGTGATCCATGAGCTCCACGCGTCCGGAGCCCGTGTCTTCGTCGATGGGCGAAACCACCTCTACGGCGACGCCCTTCTTGAGGAGTACGGCGCCATCATCGGCGCCGCACCAGGATGGTCCGAGCTCGTGCACCGATACGGCGTCGAGGCTCTGCTGATCAGGACCGACCAGCCGCTGGCCCGCGGGCCGGCTGTTGAGGCCGGTTGGTGCGAGGCATACCGAGACGATATGGAGGTGCTGCTGCTTCCGGCATGCCCGGCGGGATGATTCGATAGATCCGGACCGTTCCATCGTCGTACGCCGGGTCGATCTCGAGCCATTCCGCTCGGTTCCCGTCTCGATCCACCGCGCGACCGCCTTCCCACAGCCCGAGGGGCTCGATGCCAGGACCACGGCTCTGGCGCTGCGCGACGTACCAGTCGGCGCCGTAGGCGCGCGCCACCTGCTCGATGACGGGATAGGGGTCGTTTGGCGGGGCGACGGCTCGCCAGCCGGTGTTCGCGGTCAGCAGCGGCGCGTCGCGGAAGAGCACCACGTCGTCGGGCGAGGCGTTCGCGTCGAGAAACCGATCGGCCGCGTGCACCGCCGCGAGGTTGGCCCGCCACTCGGCGAGCAGGAGACCGGACGACACGAGGGAGAAGAGGACCGCGCCGATGAGAGACGCGCGGAGCAGGAAGCGGTGCGTCGCGGGACGCCGCAGGAAGCGCCACCAGCGACCGAGCCCAGTCGCCACATCAGGCACGGCGGCAGCGGCGAGCGGCGCCGCGATCGGAAGCCAGGCGGCCGCGTGGTGGTAGAAGAGCCCGTGCGGCGCATGGAAGGTGAAGACGCCGCCCATCACGACCAGCATCGTGAGCCAATAGACGACGAAGGGCACGAGCACCGCTCGGCGCAGGCCGCGCCACATTCCCGCGAGGAAGAAGATCCCGAAGACGCCCCCCAGCAGCGCGAGCGAGTAGCCGAGGATCGTCAGCCACGCGCCGACCTTCGCCACCAGGATCGGGCCCGCACCCTGGGCCAGGTACGCCGCCACGCTCGTGTCCGCGGTGATGCTGAACTGCTCGTTGTAGTCCTTGATCCAGAGGGTGTGCCCGCCGGTCGAGGGGAGGACCCGCCCGAAGGTCGCCATGTTTCTCGCGGCCCAGGGAGTGACGGCCAGGCAGAACAGCCCGAAACTCGCCACGCCCGCCGCCCAGCCGATCCTGCCGCGCGCCCGCCACCCGGTCCAGCCCATGCCGATCAGCCAGGCAGTGGCCGTCGCGACCCCGAGCAGGATGCCCTCGATCCGCGTCAGCGTCGCGACCCCGACGAGGCCGCCGGAGAGCAGCAGCCAGAGCCGCGCCCGCCGCTGGTCGGCGATGGATCTGAGGGCCGCGAACAGCGCCAGGCTGCCGACCAGCCCGAAGACCGCGTAGCTCTCGACGATGCTGCCGAAGAGCAGCAGCGGTCCGGAGAAGATGACCAGGAGACTCCCCGTCACCGCCGCCGGCCGCGAGCGCCACAAATCGAGCGCGATGAGGTAGGTGATTGGCGTCAGCGCCGTGCTCAGCAGGATCATCACCGCCTGCGCGCCGCGCCAGCTCGAACCGAACAGCTCCATGCCGAGCGCGGTCACCATGGCGGTGAGCGGCATCCAGTGGGCGTGGGAGTGGATCGGCAGCGAAGGGTCTGGCGGCAGCCGCCCGCCGGTCTCGAGGAAGCTCCACACGAACGGCAGCGTCAACCCCTCGCCCGCCGCCAGCCGCTGCGCCGAGGCGAAGTAGTACGCGGAGTCGGTCCACGGCGCCTGCGGGACGCTCAGCGCAACGCCGGTCCTGACGGCGAGGGCGATGGCGGTCAGGACGGCGAGATCCCACTTCATCGGCGGGGCGGGTCGTCGATCGCGCCCAGCGTTCCGACGAGCAGGGTCGACACCTCGTACATGAACAGCCGCGGAAGACCCGTGACGGCCGCGATCGCCGCCAGAAAGGGCGTCCAGCGCGATCGCTTCCAGGCCGCGACGAGGGCGGCGACCCCCGCCGCACCGGCGAGTGCCAGGTACACCGGGGGTGTCAGGTGGGCGGCATCGCCGGGCGACAGCACCTCGGCCGGGATCTCGTGGGCGAGGATCGGCGCCACGAGAACGGCGGTCAGCAGCACGGTGACAATGACCCTCACCCACTCGCGGCGGGCCACGTAGACGAGGACGAACGCGAGCGGGACGGCCTTGAGGGAAGCGAAGAGCGCGATCCAGACCGGGCCGCTGCGCCGCGGGATGCCCCACGTCAGCGCCAGCACCATCAGCGGCTGGATGTTGCCGATGGAGCTGATCGCAAAGAGGAGCGGTCCGAAGAGGAGGGCAAGGATCAGCGCGGGCGTCGTCCCGATGCGTATGAGCGGGACGATGGCGAGAGCCGAGGCGACAAGCAGGAGTACCGACCAACCGACGTCGACCACGGGCTTCGGGAGATACGTGAGTGGGACCCATGCGTACGCGAACCACGGAGCATATCGGTAGACATCGAGCGGGTTGACGGCCACGTACAGCGGCTCGCCATCGCGCAGGCGGATGGCCGCGTCCCAGTAGACGTTCATGTCGTGGAGACTCCAGTCGGCGATCATCCATCGCAGGTGGCTGACCGCCATGCCCAGCAGCACGGCGATCGCGACGATGCGAGACAGCCGCGCAGCAGGCCTACCGATGCCACGTCGCAGCGCGGATTCCAGGATCGTTCGTGCGCCCTCAGTGCTGGACATTGATCGCCGGGGGCCGTCGCATGCCGGACGCGGCCCTCGCCCGAGCCCCGCGAAGCGTAGCCCTCGGCTGGATGTCGCTCATTAGTACTTCGTGGCGTGCGTGACCCGGCCTCGGCACGCATAGACTCGGGCCGCAGTGACCGGCCCGCCTTCATCCGTACGCTCCACAGGGCTGCCTGCCTTCCTGCTGGCCCTCGCTCCGACCTCGGTGGCTCTCGCGATGATCAAGGGCCAGTGGGACTCGGACTACTTCTGGCACCTCACCACCGGGGAGCTCATCGTCCGCAGCGGCGAGATCCCACGACTCGACCCGTACTCGTTCACCTGGGGGGGCGAGTGGACGACGCACGAGTGGCTCTCGGAGGTCGCCATCTTCGCTCTCGTCTCCACGCTCGGCGTGCCGGTGACGCTCGGCATCTTCGGTCTTCTCCCGCCACTCGCGCTCGGCCTCCTCGCCGTCACGATGCTCCGGCAGGGGGTTGCGACCCGCGCGGTGGTCGTCGCCACGTTGCTCGCCGGGCTCGTGCTGATCCCGTACGTCGCCATTCGGCCGCAGGTCATCTCGTGGACCATGGTGGCCGCCCTGCTCGCCCTCCTGATCGCGGTGCGGCCCGCGACGAGCCGTCTGCTCGGTCTGCTCCCGCTCCTCTTCGTGCTGTGGGCGAACCTCCACGGGCTGTATGTGATCGGGCTCGGGATCGTTGGGCTCTACTGCCTCTTCACGCTCATCGGCGCGACCCCGATGGCCCCGGCGCGTCTCAGCGTGCTTGCCGCCGCCGTTGCGTCCTTCGCCGCGTCGGCGCTCACGCCCGCCGGGATCGCCGGTCTGTGGTACCCGCTGCGCTACCTCGACGGCCAGGACTGGGGGCTCGCGCACATCCCGGAGTGGCAGTCCCCGAACTTCCACGACGCCGTGCAGCTGCCGCTCCTGGGGCTGATCGTCGCGCTGGCGCTCACCGTCGAGCGAGTGCCGCAGCGGTGGATCCAGGTTCTCGCCCTCGGCGCCCTGGTCGGTGCGCTGTTCGCGAACCGAAACATTCCGGTCCTCGCGGTCGCGAGCATGCCGGCCCTCGCCATCGGCATGCAGAACTCCGGCGGCTGGCTGACGCGGCGCGGCGATGGCGATGATCCTCGCCGCCGTCTCGTCGAGGTCGCCGCCGCCGCCGCGGTCGCGGCCGGCGCGATCGCGGCGATCCCCGCCAGCGCCGGCGCTCGCGGGCTCGTCCTCGATGCGTACCCGGTCCTCGGCGTTCGCACCCTCATCGAGCACCGGCCCGACGCGCGGGTGGTCGCCGAGTACGGGTGGGGCGGCTACGTGATCTCACAGCTCTTCGATCGCGGCGGCCGCGTCTTCGTCGACGGCCGCAACGACATGTATCCCGAGCAGATCCTCAGGGACTATTCGGCGCTGCGGGAAGGGGACCCCGGCTGGGAGGAGATCGTCTCCCGCCACCGCGTGGAGGCGATGCTCTTCCCGCCCGAGGCACCCATCGTCACGGGCATCGCGCAGCTTGCAGGCTGGTGCGAGGCACAGCGGGACGCGACACAGGTGCTGCTCCTGCGAGAGTGCGGCTAGGCTTTCGCCGCCCTGCCCTCGGCCCGAGCCGGCGATCGGGAACCTCTCGCGACGGGGCGCTCACTCGACATCGCCCCCTTCATCAGGAACCGCCGGCTGAAGTCCACCGGGTGTCGCGATATACGTCGTGTTCGGACTGAGCGGGTGATGCGTTCCGAGGTACGCGTTGAAGAGGATCGCGAAGACATTGACGGGCGTGATCTCGTCGCCGAACAGTCCGGGCCGCGAAGGAGTCAGGGCCGCGAAGAGGGTGCCGGCGCGTGACCGGATATCGGTGCGGCGCATGTCGTCGTAGTTCATCTCCCTGCCGGTACCGTGATCCGACATCACGATCACCACCGGCTGAGGGGTGGAGCTGGCAAGGATCGCGTCGATCGCCTCGAGGATCAGCGCATTGAGGTACGTGACATTCCCGCGGAAGGCTTCAGCGAACTCGGGGCTGTCCACGTCGCGCCCCGCGCCCGAGTCGTCGAAGAAGTCGGCCCGATGGGAGACCGGTATCGGGGCGCCCTCCGGTCCGAACACCGGAGGCATGTGGGGGCTCGGGATGTGGGCCCACACCAGATCGGAGGTCCCGTCCCTCCCGTACGTCGCGGCCGCGCGGCGAATCACATCGAAGCCATAGCGCACGCGAGCGCGATGCTCAGACGCCAGGTAGTCCGGCGCGAACAGCCGCAGGAGGTCGGCGGCCCACGTGGTCTCGAGGACCCGGTACTCGAACTCGTTGAGCTGTGGCCCCTCCTCCCACCGGTCCACCGCCCGCAGCGATACCACCTCTATTCCGGGTGCCGTTGCGGTCACCCGGTAGTCCGCCGCTCGCAGCTGCGAGAGCACGAGGTTGTTGCGGATCATGTGCTGCAGGGTCGGCTGCGTCGGCGCGCCCTCCTGTATCGCGCGATAGCCGGCGAGCCGGTGGGCGTGGCGCATGTTCAGCATGGAGGCGAAGGTGAGGCGGGTCGTCAGATAGTTCGCCCGGCTTGCTTGGGCGATGGAGAACCCGCGCTGCTCGAGGGCCGACAGGAAGGGGGAGTTGTCGTAGCCCCACGTGTCACGAAGCACGTCGGCGCGTGGATACCCGTCCATCAGCAGGATGTAGATATCCGGTCCCGACGCTCGCGGCGGTGCCACTGCCTGGGGCGGCACGTGCGCGGCCCGTGCGCGACCGAGCGCGCTCGAACCGCCGGAAACGACGAGCGCGAGCAGGATGGCGCAGAAGACGTTGAGCGCCGACGTCGCCCGCGCGTCGCCGCCCCGGCGTTGGAGGGATCGACGAACGAGGCGCCCGGCGAGGTAGACGGCCGCCAGGGCGGCCGCGCAGATGACGGCGGCCGCCAGCACATGCGCGCGCGGCAGGGCGATGGCCAGCGGCAGGATCCACGACTTTGTTGCGAGCAGCGCACCGACGGCCGTCGCAGCCAGCCCGGCGCGCTGCCAGCTCCCGGTGATCACGCGACCCACCGCGAGCAGCCCGGCCATGCCGACCAGCGCCACGCCGAAGGCGCGGGCGCCGACCACCGGTTCCACTCCACTGACCAGGAGCGGGTTGACGAGGAAAGCGGTCGTCAGGAGAAAGGGGTGCCACGGCACCGACGCCAGAAGCGTGCCGGCCGATCGCCGGAGGCGGCGGAGCACTTCGGCTGTCTGCCTACCCGGGCCGGTCACCTGCCGCGGGGGCGACGCTCGACCGCTAGTCCTGGTACCCGCCGCACCCGCCCTCACGGGGGGAAGCTGCCCCACTTGATCGATCCGACGACCAGGACCGCCTGGGCGGCGGCAAAGACGCCCAGGAGCGCGGTGGAAGTCCGCGCGCGGCGACGATCGAGCACAGCCACGAGGTGCGCGATGGCCGGGAACGCTAGCCACGAGTGGCGCGGCATCGACACCCAATCGGCGAAGAAGAGCGTCGCGGCGACGGTGACCAGCGAATATGCCCCGAGGGCCGGGTGGCGCGGCAACAGCAGCAGCGCGCCGATGAGCACGGCGAGCACAAAGCTGGCCGCGACGAGGGAGTACGGCGAGGCGGGAACCAGGGCGCTGACCACGCCCGCGATACCGACCGGCTGCGCTTCCGCGTACCAGCTCGGCGAGCCGCGGAGGTACCCGAGCGGGTCACCGGTGAGCATCCACACGAAAGCGCACCACCCGAGGAACACGGCCGGCCCGGCGAGCACGGTGATCGCAGCGACCGGACGCACGCCGTGGCCGATCGCGCCAACGCCGGCTGCGACCGACAGGGCGGAACCCGGCAGGCGCGTCAGCTGAGCCGCGGCTGCCAACCACGGGCGATGGGCCGGGGCCGACGTCGCGAAGAAGACCGCGCCGAGCAGCAGGAAGAGCGCCTCGGAGTAGGCGAGTGAGCCGACGTAGGCCGGCGGCGCGAAGGCGATCGCGGCCGTCGCGCGCTGAGCGGTGGCGCCGGAGTACGCGCGCCGCAGCACCGCGCAGACCGGGATCAGAGCGAGCACGAGGAGGATGTTCGCAGCGGCAACCGCCACGACCGGCGCCTCCAGCGCTCCGTTCACCGAGAGCGCGCGGACGAGCAGCGGCCACCCGGGGAAGAAGGCGAAGTCGTGGTACACCACATGGCCGGAGGAAAAGAGCGGCTCGGCGTGGTAGCCCGACCCTGCGATGTGCAGGAACCACTGCGCGTCCCACGCGGTGAATGGAGTCAGCGAGTCGGTCAGCAGCGGCCAGCGGGGCGCTTCGGGGGTGGCGGCGATGATCAGACCAGACGAAAAGAGCCGTGACGCCACGCCGATGCCGAGGATCGGCCATGCCCACGGCGGCACCGCGACTCGGACTCGGCTCATCTGTCGGGGGTACGAGCCTCCTCTGTCATTGCCGGACTCGCTAGCGAGGCCTTCGTGCGGCGAACAGCACGTTGAAGCGCATCAGCGAGTACCACACCCTCACACCCTCGAACCCCTCGAGCATGGCGCGGACCTCGGCCGGCCTGTACTCGTTATGGAACGGCTCGTCTCGCGGACACGTGCTCGACAGGAAGCGGAGCCGCCAGATCCAGGACCGCGCGGGGACCGAGCCGAGCAGACGCCCACCCGGAGCCAGCACGCGCCGGATCTCTGCGAGGGCGCGGTCGGGATGCGGCACGTGCTCGAGCACCTCCGTGCACACGACGGTGCTGAAGCTGCCGTCCTCGAACGGCATCGCCTCGAGGTCGCCCTCCACGACGTTGTGCCGCGGCAGGCGTTGTCGAATCAGGGCGACGTTGCGAGGGTTGATGTCGAGCCCGGTGCTCCCCTCCGGCAGGCTGGCCAGGTTCAGCCCTGTGCCGCAGCCGGCGTCGAGGATCGGGGAATCGGCACCCATTCGGCTCAGGAGCCGACGGACGGCGAGCCGACGATTCCGGTGGAAGAAGGACTCGAGGCCGCGAAAGTTGTCGGCGACGTCGACCCAGTCGTAGGTCTCGATGTCCCGGTAGTAGTCCTTGACCCACTCGGACCACTCCGTCTCCGTCGCGAAGCGGTGGCGCCCGCCATCCGACGCTTGGCCCCGAGCATGGCTGTGCATCCCAACTCCGAATCAGGCGGGGTGATGAAGCGGCGTCAGGGTAAGGTGTCCTCGCCGGCCGGTCCCTACCCTAACGTCCCGGCGCAAGCGAGCCTTTCGGTCTGAGCATGCTGGAGGGCTGCCGCCTTGTCGGCGACAGCCCTCCCGATTCCGCGGGATGCGGAGCCCTACAGCTGGTCGTTGACCGACTGGAAGATGCCGCTGACGGCCGGTCCGAGGACGACCAGGACGGCGATGACGACGATGGCGATGAGCGCGAGCAGGAGCCCGTACTCGACGAGGGTCTGACCCTCCTCGTCGTCGCCCCGCGTGAACCGCTGGACGACCAGGCTGGCGAGAGAGACCAGGTGCTGCATGCAAATCCTCCTGACAATGCCGGTCCGACCGCCGCAACCTACCGAGGCTGGCGTTGGCGCTCCACAGGGCTTTGGTCAGGGGAGGGGGCCGACCGTAGTACCGGGATACCGAGTCATGGGGGCGGGATCGGTTCGAGGTTCTCGAGGAGTCCGCTCTGCGGATCGTCCCACGACCACGCAGCGTGCTCCAGGTCGTCAAGCGGCTCGCCGAAGTACTCGGAGAGGATCCGGCGCGGAACGTTGATCAGCGAGATGTCGTCGCCGAAGAGCTCCTCGCGGCCGGGTGCGCGCGCCGCGAACAGGACGCGGTACTCCTCGGGGTTGCCGGGATCGAACCTGATGCCGTGGTCCGAGAAGATGATGATCACGCCATCCGGATCCTGCTCAACGATCCGGTCCACGACTTCGAGGACACGGTCGTTCACGAACTCGACCTGGCCGATGAGCAGGCCGGCGTACTCGCGCTCCTCGAGGCCGATGAGGTGCCGGGCGGACTCCCAGATGTAGCAGGCTCGCGGGTAGCACGGGGGCAGCGGCCTGACGCCGCCGTCGGCCCGGACGACGTACGGCGCGTGTGGGGCGGCGACGTGCGTCCACGACAGGAACGGCCGCGTGTCGGCGTCGATCCCGGTGGCCGCCGAGGCGATCGCTCCTTCGATCCCGTCGCGGAGGTTGCGCGCGATGAAGGCGCGCATCGGATCGGTCAGCAGCGGCATCAGGAGCGACTGGCGCAGCATGGCGACTTCGAGCTGTGAGATCGCGCCGCTCGTCCGGACGGCGTCGGCGGAGGCATACAGGTCAGTGCCGCTGATCGGGGAGGGAGTCGACACGACGCGATATCCCGCCTCCTTGAGATACGTCACGAACTCCGAGCGGTTGATCAGCTCGTAGAGGAGCCGCTCCTGGGCGACCTCGTCGGCGGGAACATCGGACGCGGGAATGAGCTCGTCGAGGTACCGCAGGTTGAGCATGCTCGCCACCGTCTGCCACGTCATGCGGTAGCTCGACCGGCTCCCGGCGGAAACATCGAACCCGCGCGATTCCAGCCCTCCGAGGAACTCACCGTTGTCGAAGTCGAATTCCTCCAGCAGCGTGTCGGCACGAGGGTAGCCGTCGAGCAGGATGAGGTGGAGATTCGGGCCGCCAGGGCGAGCGGCCTCGGTGAGGCGCGCGACGGCGGGAACAGGCGGCGTGAGCGAGGCCGCGGCCTGGATGCCCACGAGCGAGACGAGCACGGTCGCGACCATCGCACTCAGGCCGACGAGGCGCGCGAGCTGAGCCCTGCGCGGTAAGCGGCCGCGTCGGCGTCCGATGACCCGGACGACGATCCAGCCGACCATGAGCAGCAGCGGGACGAACGCTGCGACGGGATCGCCGATCAGCGTCAAGGCCAGCGTCGCGGTCGCCAGAGTGGCCAGCTCCGGCGGTCGCACGACGGCGAGCGTCCCCAGATGCAGGAGCGCCGTGACAACGAGCGCGACGGCGAGCGGCCTCCACAGCTCGGGCAGCGGGAGCGGCCCCTCGCTGAAGTACCGGACGACGTGCGCCGCGATGAGGAGGTACGGCAGCGCGTATCCCAGGGCAGCGGGAAGCGCCACTGCGCCGCCCTCCCGGTGAGGGACGGCGGCGCGGCCCGAGCCCGGCGCTATGGAGCTGTCAGCGATCGCGCGCGACGTCGCTCCGCGCGGCGGCCGTGTCGCTGGTCACCGTCGTCCGCGTGCCGGACGGCGACGCGCCGGCCGTGTCGCTGCGACCGGTCGCTTCCCTGTCCCTGCCCCCGCGGTCGGGGTCGCGGTCGCGGTCGCGGTCCGACACGAAGGCACCGTCGCGCTCCCGGCGCCGGCGGATGTAGAAGTACGCACCAACCACGACGGTCGCGAGCAGCAGGATGATCAGGAGAAGCTGCGTGTTGTCCATTCCGCTCCCTCCAAGGCGAGCCATCTGGCTCGAAGTTGCGCCCGAGTATAGGTGCCGCCTCGCACGGCGGCATGGGGCACTCGGCCTATTGCGGCGTGGGACCCTGCCGCCGTTGCGTCCTGACGGGGAACGAGAACGAAGCTGGACCCCGCCGCTGTCACGATGGGCACGATGACGACCGAACCGGCTGCCCGCCCGCGACGTCCTGACGGCGGCCCGGATCACGAGGGCGCGATCGCCGGCGCTGACTACACGCGCCACCGGCGGACGCAGCGGTCGCGCGGCCACGACCGGCCGCGTCTCCTCCAGCTCCTCGCCACCGGGAGCACCGGTGGAGCCCAGGAGAGCTATACCGGTCTCTTGCTGCGGCTGGACCGGACGCGCTTCGACGTCCACGCCGTGTCGCTCTCCGCCGGCGCGGCGGTGCACCGCCTGCGTCGCCTCGGGGTCGACGTCGACGTGATCGACGAGCCGGACGACGCGTCCGCCACCGCGGCACTGACCGAGTATCTCCGGCGAGGCGAGATCGACCTCCTTCACGCGCACATGTACCGCGCCGAGGTCCTCGGCACACGAGCAGCGGTCGCGGCCGGGACGCCGGTCATCGTCGCCACGGTCCACTCGTCGCGGACGCGCTCGTCAGCTGACGTTGCGCTCCTCGCCCGGCTGACCCCATGGATCGACCACCTTATCGTCCCGTCGCGGAGCATCGAGCTGAAGGTGCGTGCCGAGGGGCGGACGGGTGTTCGGTTCAGCATCGTCCCGAACGGCGTCGACCTCGAGCGGTTCCGACTCGGGTCGCCTGCGACCGCTCTGCGCCCAGAGCTCGGGATCCCAGCCGACGGCGTGCTCATCGGCGTGGTGGCGCGTCTGGCAGCCGAGAAGGGTCTTGCCTACCTGCTCGATTCCATGCCGGCCGTCGTCGATGCCGTGCCGAACGCCTGGCTGTTGATCGTGGGCGAGGGACCGCTCGCTGCCGAGCTGCGGGAGCGTGCCGGAGCGCTCTCGCCGCCCGCCCGCCACCGCATCCGATTCGCGGGTCGTCGCGACGAAGTGAGCGCGATCACAGCCGAGCTCGACATCGTCGTCCTTCCCAGCCTGCGTGAGGCCCAGGGGATCAGCCTGCTCGAGGGCATGGCGCGCGCCCGTCCGGTGGTGGCAACCGCCGTGGGAGGAATTCCCGAGGTCGTCACCGACGGCGTGGACGGCCTGCTCGT
Organism: Candidatus Limnocylindria bacterium; assembly: GCA_036258775.1. Lineage (GTDB taxonomy): Bacteria > Chloroflexota > Limnocylindria > QHBO01 > QHBO01 > DATADA01. The sequence continues at coordinate 12,444 of DATADA010000132.1, forward strand.
TCCGCCCCGTGATCCGGCAGCGCTCGCCGACGCCCTGGTTCGTCTGGCGCGATCTCCCGCCCTGCGGCGGCGGCTGGGAGAGGCCGGCCGGCGGACCGTCGAGGAGCGGTTCAGCCTGGCGGCGATGGTGCGCCGCGTCGAGGCGATCTACGAAGAGGAGCTGCTGCGCGCGGGCGTCATCGCCGCGCGACCCCGCAGCGGCCGCGCGCCGTCGCGAGCGAGGGACGCGGCGCCAGCGGATCGCGCTGCCCGCGAGCTGCCCCCGACATGACCCCGACCCGCCGGTAGGTGGTCGGGCAGCGAAGCCCAGACGCCCGGCTGTTCGCTCAGGCGGGCTCGCGCCGGTCGGCCAGCCCGAGGATGGCCATGATCAGCGCGTAGACCAGCGTCCAGCCGATGAGGGCCACCACGGCGGCGAAGTCGAGGACGTTGCGTCCGTTGGGTGTGACCTGGTCGATGCTGAAGATGCCGCGGAACGGCGCGACGAACGGTTCGGTGATGCCGTAGATCGCGTCGACGATCGGGTTGCCGGCGTTCGCCGCGAGCGCCAGCAGAAGGATGCGCAGCACGAGCAGCGCGGCGAGGATCCCGAACAGGAGCGACAGCACGCGGCGCGCGTAGTAGAGCGGCCCGGGAGCGGCCGGCTCGACGTACGCCGGCGCGTATCCGGGACTCGCCGGCGCGACGTTGACGTTCGCCGAGGGCGCCTGCGGCGGGTAGCCGGCCGGTCTCTCCTCGACGACCCGCTCGCGGCGCTCCACGACCCGCGTGTCGTCGTATCCCGGGTCGCCGGGATCGCGTGGGTAGGTCATCGGCTCACGCCTCGGCGGCTGTCTCGGCGGCCGACGAGCTTCGGGATCGACCGCGGCCATTGCCGCGTCCCGAGGTCGGCGTCTCGGCCGCCACCGGCCCGTCCGCCGTGCCCGCGTCCGTGGAGGTGGTGCTCCCGGTGTTGACGCTGCCGAGCGTGGCCGCCTCGAGCAAATCGTTCAGCAGGCGGTCCGCCCGCTCGCGCACCATGCGGCGCGTCTCTTCCCCGCTGCGCGGGGCGAGCAGGACGCCGACCACGAGGCCGACGAAGAAGAATCGAATCGCGATTCGCACACGGCTGAACATGCAGCGGTCCCTCGTTCTGATAGGCCGTCGCCACCGAGCAGGCTGCGGTCGGTGGCCAGAAGGATACCAGTCGGCTACTCGCCGAGCCCGTACTCCTTCATCTTGGCGTACAGCAGCCGTCGGTAGATCCCGAGCTCTTCCGCAGCCTTGGAACGGTTGCCCCCCGTCCGCTCCAACGCGTCGAGGATGAGCCGCTTCTCCAGCTCGGTCACCGCCTTGCGGAAGGAACCGGCGCGCGCGAGCACCGCGTCCGGCACGGGTTCTCCCGTCGCGGCGCCGTTGCCCTGCGCGCTGGCGACCGCCACCTCGCCGTCGGCTTCGGCATCCAGCGAGTCGCCATCGGCCCCGGCGAGCTCGCGGCGCCGCTTCTGCGCCAGCAGCTCGCGGTTCCGCGCCTCACGCCGGTCGCCGAACGGGAGATGCTCGAGGGTGATCGGGTTGCCGCGGCTGAGCACCACGGCGCGTTCGATGGCGTTCTCCAGCTCGCGTACGTTGCCGGGCCAGTCGTACTCGATCAGCCGCTCCAGCGCCTCCTCGGTGATGGTCGTCGGGATCGCCCCCGGCGCGGCGCGGTACTTGACCAGGAAGTGCTCGACCAGCAGCGGGATGTCGTCTTTGCGCTCCCGGAGCGGCGGCATGTGGATGTGGATCACGTTGAGGCGGTAGTAGAGGTCCTCGCGGAAGCGGCTCTTGTCGACCTCCTCCGCCAAATTCCGGTTCGTGGCCGTGATCACCCGGATGTCGACCTTGATCGGCGTGTTGGAACCGATCCGCTCGAACTCGCGCTCCTGGAGGATGCGAAGGAGCTTCGTCTGTGTCCCGGCCGTCATCTCGCCGATCTCATCGAGGAAGATCGTGCCCTTGTTGGCGAGCTCGAACCGTCCCTTGCGCTGCGTCATCGCGCCGGTGAACGATCCCTTCTCGTGCCCGAACAGCTCCGTTTCCAGGAGCGTCTCCGGCAGCGCGGCGCAGCTCACCTTCACCAGTGGATACGGGTTGCGCTTGCTCGCCCGATGGATCGCCTCGGCGACCAGCTCCTTGCCGGTGCCGCTCTCGCCGGTGATGAGCACCGTCGCGTCGCTGTTGGCCACCTTGCCGATGGTCTTGTAGACCTCGAGCATCGGCTTGCTCGAGCCAACGATGCGCTCGCGCTCCGCGGCGCTCTTGCCGAGCTCGAGGCGCAGCGCGCTGACCTCCGATGCCATCTGCTGGTGCTCGAAGACGCGGCGCAGCGTGGCGAGCAGATCATCGATCTCAAACGGCTTCGTGACGTAGTCGTACGCGCCGTGCTCCATGGCCCGGATCGCGCTGGAGCTGCCGCCGAATGCGGTCATCACGATGACCTCGAGCTCCGAGTGCTCGCGCTTCATCTGCTTGAGCACGCTCAACCCGTCCTGATCGGGCAGCTTGACGTCCATCATGACCAGGTCCGGCCGCTGCCGGCCGACCTCGGCGAGCGCCTCCGCTCCGGTCTTGGCGAACACCGCGTGGTAACCCTCGTCCCTGAGCAGCTCGCCCAGCATGCCGCGGACGTCGGCGTCGTCGTCGACCACGAGAACGGACGGAGTGGTATCCGACAAGGACTGACCTCCGGGTGACGGGCGCTCGATCCCGCGCCGGAAGGCGGGGACCGTTGAGTATAGGGAGCGGGCGCTAAGCGTACAAGTGGCCGAGTCGGGGAACCGCCGTCACGTCGGCCGCGCTCAGGGGGACGGGCTGGCCGCGGGCGACGGCTCGGCCGGGATCGAGAACGAGGGGATCGGTACGCTCGGCAACGGAGCGGTGGGCAAGGGTGCGGGCGTCGGCTCGGGGAACAGGCGGGACGGCATGCCGACGGCCGCCAGCGCGAAGACGAGGAGGAAGATCGCGAACACGCCGGCGACCCATGGTCGCGCCAAGCGGTCGCTGCGGGGAGGCAGCGTGCCGCGGTAGCCGGGCTGTCGTGGTCGGTCGGGTGTCATCGGTCGAGAGGCGGCTGCGCGCGTCGGGGCTGAGGTGGCAGGAACAGGCGGATGGGCCGGTGGCAACGTCCCTGGACCGCCGGTCGAGCGGCCGTCGGCGGGTGCGAAGGGTAGCAGGTGCCCGCGCCGCGAGGCTGACGGAACGGCGGCTCGTCCGGGCGGAACGCCTGCCGCAGCCGCGCCTCGAGACGCGGCCCCGGGCCGGATCAGTCGCGGACCGGCAGCAAGGCGTACTTGAGCGTGGGACCAGCCGCCCGATCCGCGAGATCCGAGCCCTGTGTCCAGGCGAGGATGCTGCCGCGCACGTGCGGACGCAGCGCCAGCCTCTCGCGGTTCGGCGGCTCGATCTCCTCGCCGAAGTCCTCGACGAGCGCCGGCCGCCGCTCCTGCAGATCGAAGACGTACAGGGAGTTGTGGTTCGGATCCCAGGCGGCGAGGAATCGGTCACCGATCGACGGATAGTTGAAGCCGAGCCCGACGTAGCTGTGCATCCACTCCTCGTCGATTGCGCCGCGCTCCCGGGTGCGCAGGTTCTGCCAGACGAGCGTCGGACCCCACTGCAGCAGCGGGTCCCCGGCGAGGTTCTCCTTCCAGGCGACGAACTCTCCTGCGATCGCCGGCATGCCCGCGCGGCCGGAGTCATCGAGGCGGCGCGGCTCGTCGCCAGGGTCGTCGAGGTCACGCAGGTAGACGCGGTGCTCCTCTCGACTGGAGGCCGGGTCGACGACTTCGGCCACCCCGTAGACGAGTCGGGACCCGTCGAGATCCGGAAAGGTGAAGGCCTGGTGCTCGGCGGGCAGCTCGTCGAGGACGGTCGGGTTGGGGTCGGTCCGGGTTGCGAGGAGCAGCTGGCTGACGGCTCTGCTCGGGTCGGCCGGCCCGTGGTTGACGGCCCAGACGATCCTCTCCCCATCCATGGCGATGAACGGGATGAGGCCGTGGGCGTCGTCGCCACTGTCGAGGAGGATCGGCTGAGCCGCCCCCGACGCGAGGTACCACAGCCGCCACGTCCCCGGGCCGTAGACGTTGAGGTTCGACTCGACGAAGACGTAGTCGCCCGCGCCGTTCCCCTCGATCAGATCGACGGTCGAGTCGCGGTACTCGTTGTGGAATATGAGCCGCGGCTCTCGATCGCCGGGGACGTACCGCCACACGTCGGGCGCCGCCGTCGCCGCCGGGCCGTCGACCGCGCCGCTCGACCAGACGAGCGACGTCGCGTCGCTGCGATAGTCGAGGGCGGCGAACGTGAAGCGCTCCGGAATCACCTGGATCTGCAGCTCGAGCTCCGAGGGTGCCGCCCGCGCCGTCTCGCCTTCCGGCGGCCGGCTGGGCTGGCTGACGCTCGGAGTCGCTCGTTGGCGCGGGAGGGTCGAAACGCCAGCTGGGGTCGTCTCGCGCCGAGGAGCGACGTGAGCGGCGCAGCCGCCCAGCAGCAGGGCGGCCGCGCCGAGGGCGATCAGGCAGAACCGCGTGGATCTCAGTACACCATGTCGCCCGTGTTCATCATCATCGTGCGATAGACGTCGTAGCTGATGTCCTTGAAGTTCCCGGCCCGCATCCCGGCCGCGGCGTACGGGCCGGCGGTGTCGCTGTAATAGACCCATCGGCTTCCGTTCGCCGTGGACGCGTACCCCTCGTACCCGTGCAGCTCGATGTAGTGCGCCGCGTTCTTCTCCTGCGGCCAGCTGATGATCCAGACACTCGACCCGATCGCGTGCGGGTTCACGCCCGCGGCGAGCGGCAGGCGCCAGCTGTAGACGCCGGCGATGATCGTGTTGTGCCAGTTGCTGAAGCTCGGCGCGTGCTTCTGCATGTAGACGAAGTTGGATGGCCGACGCGTCGCCCGATTCACGCCGTAGATGAAGTCGCCGAGAAACGTCTGTCCGTTGATCTCGGTTCGCATCCAGCTCGCGATCTGGCTCTGGCTGTACTTGTTGGCGCTCGCGCCCATGCCCCAGGTGTAGTTGCTCATCACCTGTCCGACGGCCGGGCCGCACCAGTACCACTTCTCCTGCTGGCGTGGATTGATGTTGCCGAGCACCCACTTCGAGGGCGTGTAGCACGCGTTCGTCGTCACGGCGGGCTCGGTCGAGGAGGTGACCGAGGTTGAAACCGAAGTCGGCGTTGGGCAGGAGTTGGTCGTGGTCCCACCCGTCGCCGTGCGCTGCCCGACGCGAGCGATGATCTCCTCCTTGACTCGCCTGGACTCCTTCTGCTCGCGCGAGAGCGGCAGAATCTTGGTGTTGCTGGGCGGATTGCCGCCCCCGGCCAGCGAACCTGACGGATCGCTGGCGAGGACGGTCGGCGTGCTGAGCGAGGTCAGCAGCACGAGCAGCAGCACCGAGGCGCTCATTCTTGACCGCATGAATCGAATCCCTTTCGCGCCGTTCGGCGCATCGGTCCCGCGCGGCCGACCGACATCGCCGGCCGCCGGGGGAGATTGAGGCTGGGGGGATTCGATCTCGTGCGGGCTGCACAGGTCCTCTTGGCTGCGGCTTGGCCGCGAGCGTAGGGAGAGACCTGTTACCGGCCGATTACCGCTGGCTTATCCCACGCGCGCCTCGCACGCCGGATCGCTCAGCGCGCGTCTCGCATGGCGGGAACGAAGACGCCGGCAAAGCCCGCCACGGCGCAGACGGCACCTCCGATCCCGAGGACCGGTGCGGCGCCGATGACTCCGGCCAGCCATCCGCAGACCGCCATGCTCGCCGCCATCGTTCCGAACACGATTGCCTGCCGGGTGCTGACCACCCGTCCCATGAGCCGCTGCGGGGTCCGCTCCTGGAACAGGGTGATGGTCGGTACTAGGAAGAGCATGTTGAAGAAGCCGATCCAGAAGAACAGCGCGATCGCCGCGAACGGGTTCGTGACGAGTGCCGCGAGCACGAGCGCGAGCCCGACTCCCACCAGTCCGATGATCACGAGCGGTCCCTTTCGCACGCGATCCCCGAGAGCGCCGACGGCGAGGCCGCCGAGCACGCTTCCGACGCCGACTGCCGCCAGCAGGAGCGAGTAGTTCGCCGGATAGCCGATGTGCGTGCGATCGAGGACGCGCTCGGCGTAGAGCACCGCCAGGACGATCTCCGCCCCGAAGCCGATCTGCGCGATGGCCGTCACGATCGTGTTCGTGAAGAGCTCCGGCTGGCGCCGCAGGAAGTTCCACCCCTCGGCGATCTCGCGCCAGACGACGCTCGTGGTGAATGGCTCCGGCTGCCTGGCCAGCGCCGGCACGGTCATCGCGGCAATGAGGACCGCGGACACCACATACGTCGCGGCGTCGACGACGAAGGCGGCACCGAGCATCGCCGACATCGCGGTGACGAGCGCGCCGGCGAGCGGGAAACCGAGCAGGTCGGCGAGCGTCTCGCTGATGCCGTTCGCCGAGTTCGCGCTCATCAGGTCGCGCTCCCGAACGACCTCGGGCACGATCGCGGTCTTCGCCGGGCGGTCCTCATCGCCGCGATGACAGTGCCGGCGCTGGCCAGGCAGCCCGAGCCATTCACCACGAGCGTCGTCTGGCGCGAGATCGCCGAGGGGTGGAACTTCCTGCGCCGCCAGCCGGAACTCTTCACGAACACGATCGTGACGGCGATCGCGCAGATCGGCTTCGGGGCGGAGATCGTCCTGGCGGTGCTCTACGCCGAGCGCGTCCTCGATCGCACGCACATCGGCTATCCGGCGAACTACTCGCTCCTGCTGGCGGCAGTCGGCG
>DATADA010000133.1:0-2613 GCA_036258775.1 Candidatus Limnocylindria bacterium
CATTGCGGGCGCGATGCTAGCAGGGGGCGCCTCAGCGCGCCGCGGACGCCGCGAGCCGCGCGCGCTCCGGCACGCGGTGGAACAGGGCCGGGTCGGCGCGACCCTCGAGCGCCCGGATCTTGGCGGCGGCTACCAACCCGATGGTGACGTCGCCGCCATCGCCGCTCAGGGTCATCGTGCCGATGTGCTCGGCGACCTCCACCACCCGCAGCAGCCGTCCAGGCCGCACGCCGTGCTGCTCGAGGAAGGTGAGCAGCCGGGCGTCCTCCTCCGCCTCCTCGGTGACTCGCAGCACCGTCACATCGGACCCCGGGACGGCGTCGCTGAGCCGGATGCCGGCCGGCCGATCCGGCGTCCGGCCGTCGCGCGGCAGCGGGTTGCCGTGCGGGCAGGTCGGCGGGTGGCCGAGCAGCTCGTCGATCCGGTCGGTGACGCGATCGGACAACGCGTGCTGGAGGTGGTGAGCCTCCTCGTCGGCCTCCGCCCAGCCGAGCCCGATGACCTCGGTGAGCAGCCACTCCGCCAGCGCGTGGCGGCGGAAGGTGCGCTCGGCGGCCCGCCGTCCCCGATCGGTCAGGAGCAGCTCGCGCGTGCCCTCGTCGACGGTCAGCAGGCCGGCCCGGGTCAACCGGTTGACCATCTCGCTGACCGTCGCCGGCGTGACGTGCAGCCGTTCCGCGAGCCGGGCCGCGATGACCGGCTGCCCCTCGCCGTGCATGTAGCGGATCGTCATCAGGTACTCGGCTGCCGCCTCGGTCGTCGCCTCGAGGTCGGCCTCACGGACGCTGCCGCTCGCCATGGCGCCGATTCTAAGCGGCGCGCCGGCCAGCGGCGGCACGGCGTTGACCGGGTACGATTTGCAGGTGAGCAGCCGAGCAGCGCACATCCCCCGGCCGACCGCGGGCGCGGCCGCATGAGCCTCATCTCGACCGCCGCACTCACGAAGCGCTACGGGGCCCACGTCACCGCGCTGGACGAGCTGACGCTGGAGGTCGAGCCGGGCGTCATCGGCCTGGTGGGAGCGAACGGCGCCGGAAAGAGCACGCTGCTGAAGATCCTGCTGGGCCTGCTCGAGCCGACCAGCGGTGAGGCGCGCGTCCTCGACATGCCGGTGGCGACGCACGGCACCGAGATCCGCGCGCTCGTCGGCTACATGCCCGAGCACGACTGCCTGCCGCCGGACGTGAGCGCGACCGAGTTCGTGAGCCACATGGCGCGCGTGTCGGGCCTGCCCGCCACGGCGGCGCGCGAGCGCACGGCCGACGTGCTGCGCCACGTGGGGCTGTACGAGGAGCGCTACCGGCAGATCGGCGGGTACTCGACCGGCATGAAGCAGCGGGTCAAGCTGGCCCAGGCGCTGGTCCACGACCCGCGCCTCCTCCTCCTGGACGAGCCGACCAACGGCCTCGACCCGGCCGGCCGCGACGAGATGCTCGCCCTCATCGAGCGGATCGGGCGCGACTTCGGCATCTCGATCGTGGTCGCCAGCCACCTGCTGGGCGAGATCGAGCGAGTCGGCACCTTCCTGCTCGCGATCGACGCCGGCCGGTTGCTCCGCGCCGCGCCGATCGCCTCCTTCACGGAGCGGACCGGGACGCTGATGGTCGAGGTGGACGACGCCGCCGATGCGCTGGCCGAGCGCCTCGCCGCCGCCGGGCTCGAGCCGCGCCTCGACGGCCGGCGCGTCTTCGTTGAGGTCGCCGGCGGCGAGGGGCCGTACGACGCCGTGCGCGACGCGGTCGCCGAGCTCGGCATCGGCCTGGTGCGGATGGAGCACGGTCGGCATCGGCTCGAGGACCTGTTCAGCGATGCGGCCTGAGGTCCCGGCAGTCGGCGGGCCGGCCGCCGGGGCGATCTACGACCTCGGCTACCGGCGTTACGACGGCCCCCGACTCGGGCGCACGGCAGGCGTGCTGGCCATCTATACGGCTTCGCTGCGGGCGGCCTTCGGGCTCGGGCGCAGCGGGCGGAGCAAGGTGGTGCCGTGGGGCCTGATCGTGATCGGCCTCGTCCCGGCGATGGTCGCCATCGCCGTCCGCGCCCTCGTCGGCGAGCTGGTCTCGTTCGTCGACTACGACAGCTACGTCTGGCAGATCGGCGTGCTGCCTCCGCTCTTCGTCGCCGCACAGGCCGCGGAGCTGGTGGTCAACGACGGACGCTACGGCGTCCTGCCGCTCTACTTCAGCCGGCCGATCGAACGCCTGGACTACGTGGCGGCCAAGGTTGCCGCGCTGGCGACCGCCGTGCTGGGCCTCACCGCGCTGCCGGTGCTGGTGCTGTTCATCGGGCTCGTGCTGGCGAGCGCCGACCTCGGCCAGGCGGTGGCGGACGAGGCGCACGGGCTGTGGGTGGCCGGCGGCAGCGGCGTGCTGCACGCGGCGGTCCTCTCGGCGATCGCGCTGGCGATCGCCTCCTACGCCGGGCGGCGCGCCTACGCGGTCGGCGCGGTCATCGCCCTCTTCCTCGTCACCGGCGCGGTCGGCGGCGTGCTGGGCGAGATCGAGGGCGGTGCCTTCGACGCCATCGGCGCGCTGGCGAACCCGATGGCGGTGCTCGACGGCACGCGGCAGTGGCTCTTCGGCGGCGTCAACGCCGACTCCCCCGTCGTGTCGG
>DATADA010000134.1:0-5112 GCA_036258775.1 Candidatus Limnocylindria bacterium
GGCCCCATCAGCAGGAACACGAGCGGCACGCCCAGGGCGCGGAACTTGTACTCGAACGGCGGCGCCGTGTAGAAGTAGCCGCCCGCCAGGCCGATGACGCCGAGCAGGGCGATCGGCCAGCCCCGGAAGGCGATCAGCGCCGCACCGACCAGCACCGCCGCGGCGAACGCCGCGTAGGCGAGGCGCAGCGCGGCGCCCTCGGTCATGCGGCCCTTCAGGATCGCGTGGCTGGCGCGGGGCGAGGTGATCGTGTCGATCCCGCGCCGCACGTCGTACACCTCGTTCACGATGTTCGTGCCGGTGTGCAGCAGGAGCGCGCCGAGCAGCGCCAATGCGAACAGCCCGCCGTCGAAGCGGCCGTCCGCCCAGGCCAGCGCGCCGCCTGCGGCGACCGGGATGACAGAGGCCGTGTACGCGAACGGCCGCGTGATCTCCCATACGGCCGCCGCCCGCCGCCTGAGCCGCTCGCCGGCGCTCAGCCGCTCCCGGGCGGGTGGCTCCGCCGCATCGGCCCCGGTCCCAATGGCGGCGACTGCGGGCTCTTCCCGTTCGGGCGTCGGGCGCGGTGCTACGGCTGCGGCGGGGGCGCCCGGCGCGGCAGCGTCGGCGCCCGACGGCTCGCGCCATCGGTCCGCCGCCACCTCGGGCAGTCGGGCGTAGATCGCCGCGGCATCGAGGAGCGCCTCCACCTGGGCGTCCTCCTGGAGGATCGGCTGCAGCAGCGGCAGGTCGAGGCCGGTCTCGAGGTGGAAGGCGAGCGCCTTCTCGGCGACCTCCTCGCGCGTGCCGCACAGCATGAACGCATCGAGCAGACGGTCGGGGATGATGCCGGCGGCGGCGTGGTACTCCTCGGCGCGCCAGGCGACGGCGATGCGGTCCCGCAGCTCGCGCTCGAACCCCGCCCGGCGCAGCGAGACGTCGGACAGGACGCTCATCATGTAGATCACGAACGGCTCGCGCTTGGCCCGGTTCAGCGCGTCGCGCCGGCTCTCGTCGACGAGCGCGAGCAGGTAGCCGCTCGCCTCGACGGCGGCCGGGTCGCGCCCGGCACCGGCGGCCGCCGCCCGGAGCCGGTCGAGGATGCCGCGCAGCGATGGAATCGACTCGGCCGGGCGGGCCAGGTATCCGTCCGCCTTCTCGCCGGCGAGCTGGACGAATTCGCGACGGTACGCGGCGATGACGAGCGGGATGCGGTGCGGGGGCGGGAACATCGGCTGAATGGGTGGGAGCCCGGGCGTCGCGGAGGGAAGCCGCTCCCCGGCCCACAACGCCCGGACATCGTCGATGCATCGGCTCACCCGCTGGACCGCCTCACCGGGCGCGTACGCGATTCCCATCTGCTGAAGGCGAAGGGGCAGGCCCGTGCCCAGGCCCATCACGATCCGCCCCGGCGCCATCTCGTCCAGCGCCGATCCCGTCATGGCGAGCACGACCGGATGGCGGGTGTACGGGTTCACCGCGCCGAGCGCGACCCGGAACCCGTCGGCGCCGTCGTCGCGGCCGACCTCGGCGGCGATCGCGGCCACGTAGCTGACCGCGTCGCGCTCGTAGTACGAGTCGTGGATCCAGACGGAGTCGAGCCCGGCCCGGCGTGCCGCCAGGCTCCACGCTACGGTGCGCTCGACCTCGCCGCGAGCCGCGAGGCCGAGGCCGATACGCCGCGCCAACGCCTGCATGTGAGACTCCTGAACTCGCTACCTGGCCGCCGATAATCGGCTACCACAAGATAGCACATTTCTTGTTCAGCAACCGACGGCGGCGGTGGCCGGAACGTGGCCCGACGCTCCGCGGCTGCCGTATCGGCCGCGGCCCCGCTCGTAGACTTCCTCCGATGCCGCCGGCGCGTACCTGCCTCGTTCGCCTGCCGCCCGACGGCGTGCGCCCGCTTGCGGCCGGGGAGCTGGGTCGCATCGACCGTTTCCGGGAGCGGCCCGGGGCGCTGGTGTGGCTGGATCTGACCGACCCGGGCGCCGACGAGATCCGGCTGCTCGAGCGCGAGTTCGGCCTCCACCCTCTCGCCATCGAGGACGTGCGGAAGCGTCACCAGCGGCCGAAGATCGACACCTACCCGGACCAGCACATGATCGTTGCCTACGAGGTCGTCGGAGGCGACCCCGACGCGCGAGAGGCGCACGTCGAGGAGCCGCAGGAGGGGAACGGGCTCAGCGAGATTCACCTGTTCGCAGGCCCCGGATACCTCGTCACCGTCCACTGGGGTCACTCCGCCGCCGTGGCAGCCACACTGCGCCGCTTCCAGCAGCGATCCTCGGCCGTCGGCGAGACACCGGGGATGCTGCTCTACGCCGTCCTCGACGCGGCGGTCGACGGTTACTTCCCGCTGCTCGACCGGCTCTCGGATCGGATCGACGCGCTCGAAGACCTCGTGCTGGAGGGTGGCGCCGCGCATGACGCGCTGCGGGAGGTGCTCGCGCTGAAGCGTCGACTGCTCGAGCTTCGGCGGGTCCTCGCCCCGATGCGCGACGTCGCCAACGCCCTGCTGCGACGTGACATCGACCTGATCGAGGACCGGGCGTTCCCCTACTACCAGGACCTGTACGACCACCTGGTTCGGGTGCTCGACCAGATCGACGTGTACCGCGATCTCGTCGCCAGCACGCTCGACGCGAACCTCGCCGTGCAGTCGAACGCGCTGAACGCGGTCATGAAGCGGCTCACGGCCTTCACCGTGATCCTGATGGTGCCGACCCTCATCGCCGGGGTCTACGGGATGAACTTCGCCAACATGCCGGAGCTGACGCTGCCATATGGCTACTTCGCGACGCTCGCCGTGATGGTCCTCGCGGGCATCGGCATCGCGGCGTTCTTCCGCGCCCGGGACTGGCTCTGACGGCGGCACATCGTCTGCACGCCGGTCGGTGACCCGAACACGGAGCAGACCGATGACGATCACCCCACCGCCGGACGACACTCCGAGCGACGACATGCCCGATCCCACCACACCGCCGGACGAGGTGCCGATGCGCGACGAGCCGGGCTGGGAGGCGCCGGGCTCCGAGGCGGGAATGGACGCGCCGATGCGGATGCCGGGCGACAACCCCGACGTCGAGACCGAACTCTAGCTCCAGGCCCTGCCAGCAGGCGAAGGACGGCACCACACCGGTGCCGTCCCCCGACCGTCGGGCCGTCGGAGGGGGCTAGTTGCCCCCTCTCCGCGGCTGGAAGGCGACACGCATGACGCTCGGGTCGTGGTCCGAGACCTGGTCGGCGAACTCCGCGTTGACGTGCACGACGTCGTAGGTGGGAGCTCGCTCGAGGATCGAGTTGCTCACGAGGATCTGATCGAGCACCTGGCTGTTCCCCTCGAACACGTAGCTGTAGCGATCGTTGGGCGGGAGCAGCTCGAACAGGGTGGTGAGCACGCGCGCCCCGCCCGGCAGCGTCCGGCCGCTACCGTCGCTATCCGGGCCGGCGACGAGCGGAGCCGCCGTCGCGGTTCCCTCCAGGATGTCGACCGTCTCGCTGAAGTCGAAGTCGTTGATGTCGCCCAGTACGATCACGTTCGCCGCGGGATCGACGGCGAGGATGTCGTCGACGAAGTCGTTGACCACCTGCGCCTGCATGTGGCGCCAGCCATCCTCGGTGCCGGCCTGCGGGTGCATCGGCGGATGGCCGAACTCGGTGAACCGAATCGGTGGCTGGAAGCGGCCGAAGAGTGGATGGTCGTCGCCCTTCGAGCTGAAGTGCGTGGCCACCACGAACAACGTCTCGCCGCGCCATCGGAACTCGCCGGCCAGCGACTTGCGCGTGGCGGTGAAGGCGTCGAAGCCGTCGGCGTCGGTGTCGAGCACCCGTCCGGGGCTGACGGTGAGGCGCGCCGATTTGCCGTTCGGCGTGGCGACCACGTTCGTGTCCGTCGTGGCGTTCCCGCCCGGCCGGTCGACGAACCGGAGCCCGCGCTCGCCGTGGAACAGGAAGCCGACGCGGATGTTGCCGCCCGGCACGCCGCCATCGGCGTTGTTGACCGGATCGATCTGGCGGTAGGCGTAGCGCGGTCCGCCGGCCGCCACGATGGCGTCGATCAGTCGTTGCCAGCTCTGGTCGGCGGCCACGACACCGTCGTCGCCGCCCTCGTTGACGTCTCCCGAGTTGTCCTGCATCTCCTCGATCGCGATGAGGTCAGGGGAGCGCAGGTTGTTGACGATCTGGTTCGCCAGGCGTGCCACGTGGGCGGGCGAGTCGACGGCGGACAGGTTCTCGACGTTGTACGTGGCGATGGCGAGCTCCTGCGGTCCGGCCGGCGAAGTCGCCTCCCGCTCGAGCCCGGCATCGACGGGGATCGGCGTCGCGGTCACCAGCAGCTTGAAGTTGGCGAAGCTGTAGTCGAGGACGCCGACCGGGTCGGATGCGAAGGTGTCGCCGACGTCGACGAGCGTCTGCGGCGCGGGTACGGTCGGCACGATCACGTCGTCGAGCAGCACCCGCTCGGGATTGAAGTCACCGGGCCGGTAATCGCCCGCCGGACCGAGCTGGCGGACGATCAGGCCGCCGCGCGGCGTCCGCACTGAGGCGATGGCCGAGGGCGCGACGGGGATCTCCCCGAAGTTGTTCCGCGGCCCGACGGCCACCGCGCCCGCCACCGAGATGCGCATCCCCTCCAGGCTCTCCCAGAAGTCGATGCCGTCCTGTGCCGGGTCGAATGGTCCCGCGCCTGCGCCGTCGACCGCGCCGGCCGTGTCGTTGTCGATCACCTCTGTCGGGGGAATCCGATCGACCCCGACGACGGTGAGCGGCAGCGCACCCTCACCCGGCAGGACCGTGAACCCGCCGGTCGACCCGGTGGCGCTGATCTGCGTCAAGGCGAGGTTCTCGAAGCCGCCGCTGCCGCCGGCCCGAAACTCGCTCACGCGCCCGGCGACGCTGACGAGCTGGCCGACCGCCGGCTTCGTTGCGGATCCCCGGAACACGAACAGGCCCTCGCTCGTGGCGGGATCCGAGTCGGGGGCCGGCTCGGCGATCCAGAAGCCGTTGGAGCTGACGGCGGTGACGATGCCGTCGAGGCCGCTGACCAGCTGGTTGTTGAGCGGCGAAATGTGACCCGCTCCCTGGATGTCGTGGACATCGATCGTCTGGGATCGAACGGCGCCGGGCGAC
>DATADA010000135.1:0-7712 GCA_036258775.1 Candidatus Limnocylindria bacterium
ACGCCACCTGGAGGAGCACCCATGACCGAGGCATCGGCCGTCGCCATCGCGGCCATCGAACGCACGCTGGAGGTGAAGGCAGCGCCCGAGCGCGTCTGGCGCGCCATCAGCGACCCCGACGAGCTGGCTCGCTGGTTCCCGCAGCGGGCAGACTGGGAGCTGCGCCCAGGCGGAAGGGGCACCTTCTTCTGGGAGGGCCACGGCGACTTCGAGATCCGCGTCGAGGCGGTCGAGCCGGGTCGCTACCTCGCCTGGCGCTGGGGAGACGAGACCGTCGCAAGCCTGGACGATCCGGCACGGACGACCCTCGTCGAGTGGTGGATCGAGGCCCGGCCGGACGGCGGCACCAGGCTGCGCCTGCGCGAGTCCGGTTTCAGCACGCCGGAGCGGCGCGCCGGGAACGACGAGGGCTGGACCGAGGAGCTGGGCGAGCTGGCCGCACTCCTCGACGCCGAAACGGCGTAGCGGACGGCGGCTTCCCGGGGGCCCGATCAGATCCGGTAGGAGCCCAGCGGCTGCGCCACCTCCGTCGGCCCACCGAAGGCGGACGCGGCGTCGTCAGTCGCGCTCGTCGCTCCCTCGGCGGTTGGAAGGTGGGTCAGGAGCAGCCGCCGTGCGCCGGCGTCGCGTGCGGCCGCACCGGCCTCCGACGCGAGCAGGTGGCCGCGCGGCGCCGGCGGTGGCGCCTCGTCGTCGAGCGATCGAAGGGCCGCCTCGCACAGGAACAGGTCCGCGCCATCGGCCAGGTCGGCCAGCGCGTCGCACGGCCCCGAGTCGGCCGAGTACGCCAGCCGGCGGCGATGGTCCTCGCCGCTGCCGGCGGCCGTGATGCGGAAGCCCCAGGTGGGGATGTAGTGCTGGACCCGGACCGGCTCCAGGCGGAGGCTCGCGAACTCCAGCGCGCCCGCGCCGTCGTGCTCGGCGATGTCGAAGGACTTGTCGAAGTAGCGCCGCTCCCCGGCGCCCTTCGCGAGGTCGAGGATCTGGTCGCCGGCGCCCGGCGGCAGGATGACGCGCAGCCGGTCGCCGCGGCGCGGCGCCTCGAGCCACCACGTGACCCGCAGCGTGACGAGGTCGAGCATGTGGTCGGGGTGCATGTGGCTGATGATCACCGCGCCGAGCTCGCGGGCGCGCCGCACGCGCAGCAGCTGGGCGATCACGCCGCTGCCGCAGTCGATCAGGACCCTCGCGCCGCCCCCCTCGACCAGGTATCCGGCGCACGCCTCGCCGGGGTTGGGGGTGGCCGGCGACCGGCCGAGGACGGTGAGGCGCATCGGTCAGCCGCCGTGCGGCTCGTCGGCGGCGGCGCCCGACGCGGGCCGGTGGGGACGCAGGTACATCGCCACGTGGCCGTGCGACTCGGGGACGAAGCCGATCTCGGCGAAGAACGCCACGGCGGCCGGCGTGCTGACGAGCGCCACGAGGCGCCGATCCCGGCAGCGCTCGAGCGCGGCCTCGACCAGCGCCCGGCCGACGCCCCGGCGCTGGTGATCGGGCCGGACGATGACGTCCCACAGCGAGGCGTGGAGCCCGCCGTCGTCGAGCAGGCGGGCGACGCCCACCAGTCCTCCGTCCGCGGCCCGCGCCGCGAACCACGTGCAGCGCCGGGTCACCGCCTCGAGGCGGCCGGGCTCGCGCTGGGGCCACTCGACCCAGGCGTAGGCGGCGTTGATCTCATCGGGGCTGAGCGGGGCATCGGCCTCGACGCGGACGTCGTTGCCCGAGACGAGCGCCATGCGGGCGCTCAGCGGATGTCGATCGGGACGTAGTCGCGCTCGGCGGGGCCGACGTACACCTGCCTGGGACGGCCGATGCGCGTCTCCGGGTCCTCGATCATCTCCTTCCACTGCGCGATCCAGCCCGGCAGCCGGCCGATCGCGAAGCACGAGGTGAACATGTTCTTCGGGAAGCCGATGGCGCGGTAGATGAGCCCGGAGTAGAAGTCGACGTTGGGGTACAGCTTGCGGCTGACGAAGTACTCGTCGCTGAGGGCGACCTCCTCGAGCCGCAGCGCGACGTCGAACAGGGCGTCATCGGCGCCGGTCGCCTTCAGCACCCGGTGCGCGGCGGCCTTGATGATCGTGGCCCGCGGGTCGTGGTTCTTGTAGACCCGGTGCCCGAAGCCGGGGAGCCGGAAGGCGTCGTTCGGGTCCTTGGCGCGGTCGACCCACTTCCGGACGTTGCCGCCGTCGGCCACGATCCGCTCCAGCTGGTTGATGACCGCCTCGTTGGCGCCGCCGTGCAGCGGTCCCCACAGCGCGCTGATGCCGGCGCTGATCGAGGCATACAGGTTGACGTGGCTGCTGCCGACGAGGCGCACCGTCGACGTCGAGCAGTTCTGCTCGTGGTCGGCGTGCAGGATCAGGAGCAGATCCAGCGCCTCCGCCACCTCGCGGCGCACCTCGTACGGCTCGGCGGGGACGGCGAACATCATGTGCAGCATGTTCGCGGCGTAGCCGAGGTCGTTACGGGGGTAGACGTACGGCTGGCCGATCGCCTTCTTGTAGGCCCACGCGGCGAGCGTCGGCGCCTTGGCGATAAGGCGGTTGATGGTGATCTCCACCGCCTGGCGATCGAACGGGTCGTGGCTGTCCTGGTAGAAGGTCGACAGCGCCATGACGCCCGAGCCGAGCACCGCCATGGGATGCGCGTCGTAGGGGAAGGAGTCGAAGAAGCGCCGCATCTCCTCGTGGATGAGCGTGTGGATCGTGATGTTGTTGATGAAGCGCGCCAGCTCCTCGCGGCGCGGCAGCTCGCCGTAGATCAGGAGGTACGCGACCTCCAGGAAGCTCGATTGCTCGGCGAGCTGCTGGATCGGGTAGCCGCGGTAGCGCAGCACGCCGTTCTCGCCGTCGAGGTAGGTGATGGCGCTCTCGCACGCGCCCGTGTTGGCGTACCCCGAGTCGAGCGTCACCAGCCCGGTCTTGCCCCGAAGCTCGGCGATGTCGAGGCCGAGCTCACCGTCGGTCCCGCGCACGACCGGCAGGTCGACGCGGCGGTCCCCCCAGACGAGCCTGGCGGCCGGCTCGCCCGCGCGCGTTTCCTGCCCGCCCGCTTGCCCGCTCGCTGACCGGCCGTCGGCCGAGGCGCCCGGCTCGGTTCCGCGAACCGATCGCTCGCTCACGCCCGCGCCTCCACCAGCCCCTGGACCGCGTCGCGCTCCTCGAGCAGCTCGTCGAGCGTCGCCCGGACCCGCTCGGCCGCCCAGGCGTCGTGCTCGATGCCCTGCACGATCTCGACATCGCCCGCGGTGGCGCGCAGCGGATAGCCGAAGACGACCCCCTCCGGGACGTCGTAGCCCGCCGCGCCGCCGGGGCTGCGGACCGCCGCCGAGAAGATCTTGCCGGTGGGCCGGGCGATGCTGCGCACCGTGTCGATGACCGCGTTCGCCGCGCTCGCCGCGGAGCTCTGCCCGCGCGCCTGGATGATCTGCGCCCCGCGCTGCTGGACGGTGGCGATGAAGTCGTTCTGCAGCCAGTCGAGGTCGGCGATCACCTCCGGCACCGGTCGCCCGCCGATGGTCGCGTGGTGGAAGTCGGGGAACTGGGTGCTCGAGTGGTTGCCCCACACGGCGAGGTCGCGCACCTCGGCGACGGGGACGCCGGCGCGCTGGGCGAGCTGGCTCACGCCGCGGTTCTGGTCGAGCATCGTCATCGCGAACCACCGCTCGCGCGGGATCTCGGGCGCGTTCTCGGCCGCGATCCAGCAGTTCGTGTTGCACGGGTTGCCGACCACCAGGACCCGGACGTCATCCGCCGCGTTGCGGGCGATCGCCTGCCCCTGCGCGGTGAAGATGCCGCCGTTGATCGTCAGCAGGTCCTTGCGCTCCATCCCCTGCCTGCGCGGCACGGCGCCGACGAGCAGCGCCCAGCTCGTGCCACGGAACGCCTCGTCGACGTCGGAGGTGCACACGACCTCGCGGAGGAGCGGAAAGGCGCAGTCGTCGAGCTCCATCTTCACCCCGCCGAGCGCCGGCAGGGCGCTCTCGAGCTCGAGCAGGCGGAGGCGGACGGGCGTGTCGGGGCCGAACATCTCGCCCGCCGCGATGCGGAACAGCAGCGCGTAGCCGATCTGGCCGGCGGCGCCGGTAACCGTCACCGTGACCGCGGAGTCGGGCATCGTGCCTCCTGGGGGGCGAATCGGTCCGTGGTCGGACGCCGAGTGTAGCGCAGGCTCCTCGCGACCTCAGCCGGGCTCGGTGCTGCCCTCGGGCACCCAGCCGAGCGCGCCCGTCTCGGTCCGGCACCACAGCCAGCCCTCCTCTTCGCGGACCACGTCGAGCGCCTTGCCGGCCGGGACGGCGAGCTCGGTCGCCTCGTAGTCGTGCAGCACGGTTGCCTGCTCGAACTCCGGCGCCTCCCGCGCGAGGTAGTGCTCCGGCACCCATCCCGCCGTCCCGTCGGCGGCGGTGCAGCGCACCCACGACGGCCAGTCGTCGTCGCGAGCCCCGACCTCGACGACCTCGCCCGCACGCAGCCGCAGGACCGGACCCGTCGGCGGCGCGTGGTCGCGCGTCATCCGCACCCGGCGCATCGCTCAGGGCCCGTCGGCGCGCGCCGCCCAGTCGCGCACGGCGGCGGCCATGGACGGGAAGGCCATGCGCGGCAGCCAGTCGGCGACGGCCGAGCGCGCCACCCAGGCATGGTCGCTCGATTCGGGATCGATCCTGACCCGGGCCGATGGATCGGCCTGGCGGGCGTGATACACGCACGTCACCGCGTTCGCCAGCGGCGAGTGGTAGACGCCTGCAAGACCGAGCAGCTCGACCTCGAGGCCGGCTTCCTCGCGCGTCTCCCGCACCGCCGCCGCCTCCGGCGACTCTCCCGGATCGAGATACCCGGCGGGCAGATCCCACGCGCCGTAACCCGGCTCGACGGCGCGGCGAAGCAGGAGGATCGCCGGCTCGCCGCCGGTCGCGCCCGGGCGCTCGAGGAGGACCGCGGCGGCGGGCTTCGGGTTTGCGTACCAGCGCCAGGAGCAGCGTTCGCAGACGATCGGCTGCTCCTCCGGCGCGGCGCAGTGGGGGCAGACCGGGACCGATGCGGCAGTCGCGCGGGTCACGCCGCAGAGCCTACCCGACGCCGCCCCGTGGCCGGGCTCAGGCGTCTGATGCCCCGGGCACGCTCTCCGACAGGTAGCGCCGTATCCGCCCGGCCAGGTCGTCGCGGGCGCGTCGAAAGGCGGCCAGCCGTTCGGGCTCGTCGCCGTCGACGAGGGACGGATCGTCGACGCTCCAGTGCAGCTGGCGGCGGACGCCGGGAAGCACCGGGCAGCTCTCACGGGCCTGGTCGCACACGGTGATCAGCCAGTCGACCCGCTCGCCGATGTCGCGCTCGAGCGCCTTGCTCTCCTGCCCAGAGATGTCGATGCCCACCTCGCGCATGACCGCGATCGCCTCCGGGCGGACGCGGGTCGCGACGGTGCCGGCGCTGAGCGCCTCGAAGCGATCGCCGGCCCACGCCCGCAGCATCCCTTCGGCCATCTGCGATCGGGCCGAGTTGTGCGTGCACAGGAACAGGACGCGGGTCTTGTCGCTCATGCATGCCCGAGCGTACCAGCCGGTCGCGCTCGCTCCGTCCGCGCGCGAGCCGGGCGCCGCCGTGGGGAAAGGGCGTGGATAACCGGGAGCCCGGGCCGCAAAGTCGTGGACAGAGTGCCTTGTCGCACCGCTCGGCGCTCGGTTACGGTTCTGGCGTCCCGAAGGGGCGACCGCGGAGGCACCGGAGATCACCTCAATGGGCCCGGCGGGCGTTTCTTCGGGACGTTTGCGTGCGCCGGCTCGTGACCGGCGTGCCCTTGTTACTCGCCCGCCGGGCGGAGGCGCCGCTGGAGCCGCCGGACGACCTCGGCCGTCTGATCGCGACCGATCTCGTGTCCGGGCTCCGACCCCGGGCCGGCGAAGGTCCCGAACTGGCGGTCGCCCGCGTCGCCGAGGCCCGGGACGATGTAGCCGCGCTCGTTGAGGTGGGAGTCGACCGCGGCGACGTGGATGTCGACGTCGGGATGGGACGCCGACAGCGTCGCGATCCCCTCCGGCGCCGCGATGAGGCTCACCTGCTTGACCCGCGCGGCGCCCCACGCCTTGAGGATGTCGACCGTCGCCGCCGACGAGCCGCCGGTGGCCAGCATCGGGTCGAGGATGAGGCAGACCTGGACGCTGGCGGCGTCGGGCAGCTTGTTGTAGTACTCGACCGGCTTGAGGGTCCGCTCGTCGCGGTACAGGCCGATGTGCCAGACCTCGGCGCTCGGCATCAGCTCCAGCATCGCGTCGACCATCCCGAGGCCCGCGCGAAGGACCGGGATGAAGCCGACGCGCGGCTCCAGCTCGGAACCGGTCATGGCCTCCAGGGGCGTCTCGATCTCGGCCGGGCGCACCGTCAGGTCGGCCATCGCCTCGTAGCCGAGCAGCCATGACAGCTCGCGCACGAGCTCCCGGAACTTCTTCGGATCGGTGCGCTTGTCGCGCAGCAGCGTGAGCTTGTGGGCGACGAGCGGGTGGCCGCTGACGTGGACCGACGGGGGCAGGCGGCTCGGCATCGCGGCGGATTGTAGCCGCGCCATGGGCCCGCACCGCCCGTCCCTTCCGACCCCCCGCGGCGGCTGCTAGGCTATCGCTCCCTGACGAGAGCCCGACCGGAAGCCCGCCCTGCCCGTGACCGGGGCCTGTAGCAAGGAGAGCCGCGGATGGTCTTCGGGAAGCGAGAGACGAAGTCCGAGGAGACGCCCCGCGAGGACGTCGTCGCCGACCTGTATCCCGACAGCCCGACGAACGAGGTGGAAGTGGCACCGCCCCCCAACGAGTTCCGCCGCGAGGACCGCGGCAACGAGAGCGTCATCGACCCGCACGCGCGCTTCAACGGCAAGTACGTCAGCGACCGCGACCTGCGCATCGAGGGCGAGGCACAGGGCGAGATCGAGTGCCAGGGCACCCTCATCATCAGCCCGCAGGCCCGGGTGCGCAGCGCCATCAAGGCGCACAACGTCGTCATCAACGGCGATTACGAGGGCGACGTGGACTGCGGCGGGCGCTTCGAGATCGGCTCCACCGGGCGCGTGAAGGGCGAGGTCAAGACGCAGGTGCTCGTCGTGAAGGAGGGCGCCTTCATGGAGGGCTCGGTGCGAATGAGCCGCGACGGCACGGCCGGGACGCGCCCCGGGCAGGCCACCGAGGGCCAGCAGGCGTCCCGGCCGGGCCAGCCGGCGACGGGGAGCGGCTCGCTCTTCGGCAAGGGTGACCGCGCCGGCCAGCCGACGGCCGCGGGCGATCGCGGATCCGGCGGGGGACGCTAGGCGTCCGGCGTGAGGCGCGGCAAGACTGACGCCGCGCCGCCGGTCCTCGTCGAGGTCACCCGCGGCGAGCACGTCGAGTCTCGTCACCGCGGAGCGGTGGCCGTCTGCGCGCCCGACGGCCGCCTGGTCGCCTCGATCGGCGACCCCGACACCTTCGTGTACCTGCGCTCCTCGGCCAAGCCGTTCCAGCTTGCGCCGTTCGTCGCCAGCGGCCGCTTCGACGACTACGGCCTCGGCAGCGAGGCGCTGGCCATCATGGCGGCAAGCCACTCGGGCGAGGACCGTCACGTGCGCCTGGTGCAGGAGATCCTGCGCCGCGCCGGGCTGACCTCGGCCGTGCTTCAGAACGCCATCCACCCTCCCTTCGACGGCGAGACGGCGCGGCGCCTCATCCGCGACGGCGAGAAGCCGACGCCGCTGCG
>DATADA010000136.1:0-7240 GCA_036258775.1 Candidatus Limnocylindria bacterium
CGCCGAGCGCCTTCGCGGTCCGGCGGTCGTGGCAGACGGCGAGGCTCACCCCGTCACGGACCAGGTCGAGCGGTCGCTTGGGGGTGCCCTCGACGTCGAAGAGCAGCCCGACGCTGCGTGCGTCGGTGGCATCGTCGCGCAGCGTCACCGCCGGGTCGAGCTGTCGCTCGCCGAGGCTCACGAACGAGCGCCCCTCTTCGACGGCGCGACCGTTGAAGCCGTGCGCCGCCAGGAAGTAGAGCAGGTTCGCGACACAGCCGGGCTCGAGCACGACCTCGTAGTGGCCCGGCGGCAGCTCTTCGGCGTCGGCCGAGTCCCGGGCGCGGCGAGCCGCCTCCGTGCCCGCCCACCGGCCGTCGAGGTCGCTCAGCCGGGCTGATGCGGCGCGCGCGCTGCCGTCGGAGCCGGGCGTGCGTGCGATCCCGTCCACGACGGCGCTCGAGGCGCGGCCAGCCAGCCGCTGCCCGGCGGTGTTGGCGTACGCGGCTGTCACGCCGTCCGTGCTGCAGAACCCGGCCGCCTCGAGCCCCTCGGCGGCGTCCACGAAGCCGCGGACGCGCGCCGCGCGCTCGTCCGGGGAGGCACCGGCAGTGGCATCGTCGTAGTGCTCGACTTCGGCGGCCGATGCCGGCTGGGCGACGCCCGGCCAGCCGTGATCGACCGGCTGCACGCGTGCCGCCTCGAGCGCGGTGGAGACCAGGCGGTCGAGCGCGGGGTCATCGCTGCTGTTCGTGCTCGATGCAGCCACCCGCCCGACCAGCGACAGGCGGAGCGTGACGCGGCAGCCCTCGCCGGACAGGTTCTGGTGGATGAACGAGCGCGCGAAGCGGGTCAGCCCCTCGCGGCCGAGCTCCACCCGAACCTCGGCCTCGGCTGACGAGGGCACCCGCTCGAGAACCCGCTGCGCCAGTGCGGTCGCGTCGATCACCCGCGGACCCCGACCCGGACACCCCGGAATCGCGCCGGCACGGCGGGATGACCGGTGTGGCCGACCTGCAGCGGCTGGCCCTTGCCGCAGTTCGGCGTCCCCCAGAAGATCCACTCGCGCTCGCCGCCGAGCATGTCCAGCGAGCCCCAGAAGCGCGGGCTGATGCCGGTGTAGGTCGGGTTGCGCAGCATCCGGCCGCGCCTGCCGCCACTGATCTCCCAGCCGATCTCGCAGCCGAACTGGAAGTTGAGCCTGCGGTCGTCGATCGACCACGACCGGTTCGTGTCCATGTAGATCCCCTCGTCGGTGGCAGCGATCATCTCGTCGAGCGAGCTCGTGCCGGGCAACAGGCCGACGTTCGTCATGCGCACCATCGGCAGGCCGTCGTGGCCATCCGCCCGCACAGCGCCCGCGGCCGCGATGCCGGCGCGCGCGGCGGAGTCGCGCCCCGCCAGCACGCCGACCCAGATCCCGTCGCGGACGATGTCCACCGGTGTTGCGGGCGTCCCCTCGTCGTCGTACCCGAAGCTGCCGAGCGCCCCGGGGAGGGTCGGATCGGCGGTGATCGTCATCAGCTCGCTGCCGAAGCGCAGGCGGGCGAGCTGGGCGACGTCGAGCCAGGAGGTGCCGGCGAACGCGGCCTCCCAGCCGAGGATGCGATCGAGCTCCACGGCGTGTCCGACCGACTCGTGGATCTGGAGCGCCATCTGCTCGCTGCCGAGGATCAGATCCGTGGCGTCGAGGCTCGGGCACTCGGGCGCCGTCAGGAGGGCCCGCGCCTCCTCGGCGATGCGAACCGCGTTGCCCGGCAGGTCGAGCGACCGGACCAGCTCCCAGCCGCGGGTGCCGTACTGGCCGCGGATCCCCGGGTAGCTGCGCCGCTGCGTCTCCCGTTCGCCGACGGCGGTGGCGCTCATCCAGGCGCCGCACTCGCGGATGCGCTGCTCGATGCGGTGCCCCTCGCTGGAGGCGAACCACTTCCGGGTATCCCAGGCGTCGTAGCTGGCCGCCGCGACGTCGGCACCCGACTCGCGCATCGTCCGCGTCACGCCGGTGAGGAGCGCGGCCTTGTCGCCGAGCGGCACGGCGAGCGGATCCTCCTCCACCGGATTCTCCCAGCGTGCCTGCTCGGCCGCCGCAGGGGCCAGCTCGAGCGGCGGGCCGGGGACGGAGGCCGACGCTCGCGCGACCGCCGCGGCCCGTTCGCCCGCGCGCCGTGCGGCCAGCGGATCGATCTCGGCGACCGCATGGAAGCCCCACCCCGATCCGATGAGGGCGCGGACGCCGATCCCCGCCCCCTCGGCCTGCTCGAGCGACTCGACCTCGCCGTTGCGCGCGGACATCGACTCGCTGCGCCGCTCCATCACCCGCGCGTCGGCGTACCGCGCGCCCGCGGCCAGCGCGCCCTCGACGGCGGCGACGGCGATCTCCGGCACGCTTCCGCCCTAGTGGTCGATGCCCGGGCCTGCGCCCACCCCTGCCCCGGGGCGCGTGAACCGCTCCTCACGCGGCACCGGCTCGTTCCAGTTGACCTGCGTCATGCGCGCGGGCGGATACTCGCCGTCGGGCGGCACGATCCCCTCCTCGGCCTCGACCGGGATCCCGATCGGGGCCACCAGGTAGCGGCCGGCCAGCCGGCGCGCCTCGGGATCGAGCGCGAAGCCGGCCTTCGGCCGATGGAAGGTGACGGTCACGTCGGCCGCGACGACGGGGGTCGAGCGGCCGCCGCCCGTCATGTCCACGAGCGTCGGCGTGTCGACGGCGAGGACGCTGCACGGCCTGCCGGCGGCGCGGGCGTGGGTCCGGACGGCATTGATCAGGTCGACCGCGGTCGAGATCGGCTCGCGCAGGGGCAGTCGCGCGCCGCTTCCGAGCAGCGCGTCGACGAGGAGGGCGGCCGGCGCGATACGGTCGCGGAGCTGGAGCAGCAGCTCGGGTGTCGGCGCGACGAAGAGGTCGAGCGAGCCCGCAGCAGCCATGGCCTGCAGCACCGCCCAGTTGTGCGTCGCCGCGGGGCCGGTGATCCGATCGCCGCGGCTCACCAGCACGACGACGACGCGGCGCCCCGATGCGGCCAGGCGTCGCGCGAGCACGAACCCGTCGCCGCCGTTGTTGCCGGGGCCGCAGAGCACGACGGTCGGCGGCGGTGGGGCCAGAGCGCCGCCCGGTCCGGACAGCGCCTCCGCGAGCCGGGCGAGCTCCGTATGAGCCACCTCCGCCAGGGCCGCCCCGGCGCTCTCCATGAGCGCGTCCTGCGTGATGCCGAGGCGCTGCGCGGCCTCGTCGATCCGTGCCATCTCGTCGGCCCCGATCAGCACCGGGACCGTCCGTGCCGGCGCCTCCGCCCCGGTCACAGGCCCTGCAGATAGTCGACGATCGCCTGGATCTCCTCCTCGGTCAGCTGGTCGCCGAATGCGGGCATCCCCATGCGGTCGATCCCCTGGACCGCCTCGTCGGTGCCCTGGATCCACAGGAAGATCCAGTCGTCGGGGTGCTCGGCGGCAAGGTCCTGCAGGTTCTCGCTCTTCGGGCCCTGCACGATGCCGTGCAGGTCGGGGCCGACCCCCCCGCTGAGCTCGTCGCCGTGGCATGCCTGGCAGGTCGGCTGCGCCTGCTGCATGATCGCCAGCGCCTGCTGCGGGCCGGCGGTCGCGCTCGCGCCCGGGCTGCCCCCGATCGCCAGCGGCGGGTTCTCGCCGGTCAGGTTCGACGCCGCGTAGACGCCGCCCACCAGGAACACGAAGACGGTCAACCACAGCGCCCAGGCGGGGATGGCACGGGTCCGCGTCTCGATCGGGGTGTGGACCGTCATCGGCTCAGTGTCCGGCGCTCGCGGTCGTCGGCGAACCGCCGCGGGGCAGCGCGTACGACGCCGGCCGCGCCGCGGTGTAGGCGAGGAAGACGCTGACGAGCGGAACCAGCCCGGCCAATGCCGCCAGCCCGAGGCCCGCGGCCGCCGGCAGGTAGTAGGCGGCCAGCACGGCGCTCATCTCCTCGGGCGTCCGACCCTCGAGGCGCATGGACCCCTCCGCGAGCCCCGCGCCCATCAGCGAGAGCGCGGCGATGGTCACGCCACCGAACGCGGCCCACAGGGTGACCGCCGACAGCACGCCTCCACCCCACTCGCGGCGCAGCAGCCTGGGAACCGCGTGCTCCCCGAGCGCGAGCAATGCAAACGTGTACATGCCGAGCGCGGCGTAGACGAAGGCGCCCAGGTCCCACGCCGTTCGGCTGACCATCCCTTCGACCGGGCGCAGCGCGCCGATCCCCTGGATGAGGACCATCCCCAGCAGGAAGCCGATGCCGACCAGCGCGAACGCCAGCGAGCCCGGCGCGAACGCCAGCCACCAGCGCCCGCGGAGGGTCAGCAGCAGGTTCGTCGCGACGAGGAAGGCGGGCGCTATGAGCAGGACGCTCGCGATCTTGCCGACCGTCGTGATCCAGTACGGGACGCTCGTGTCGACCAGCTCCCCGATCGGGGCGAGCGCCGCGAGCGCCAGCCAGGTGACCCAGGCCAGCGCGGCGAGACCGCCCGAATAGAGCGGATTCCCGCTCGCACGGGGCACGACGTAGTGGAGGGCTGCCAGCGAGGCGCCGAGCAGCCACAGCGTCTCGATCCCCCGTCCGACGAACGCCGCAGCGAGCGCCGCCGGCACGTCCCGCAGCGCGACGACCTCGACCGCCAGGTTGAGCGCCTGGAGCGCCACGAGCGCGGCGAGGCCGACCGCGAGGAACCAGAGGCTGACGTACTGGTCCCTGAGGTGCCGGCCGATGACGGTCCCCATGAACGAGGCGGCGATCGCCACCAAGCCGATCAGCATCACCGCATCGGCCGCCAGCGCCGGCGCGGCCAGGCCCTCGAACACGCCCGGCTGGCCGAGATAGATCCCGGCCACGGCGAGCAGCACGCCGAGGTTCCAGAGCGCCAGCCCGACGTTGGCCCCCTTCTCCGCCCTCAGCCGCCGTCCGACCAGCCGCGGCCCCATGAAGGCGGCGGCCGCGAAGCCCGCGTTGCTGAGCCAGCCGAACACCACGGCGTTCACGAAGGCGAGCTCGGCCCGCTCGGCGTCGACGGCGACGGAGAGCGCGTCCACACCGAAGATCCCGATCGGCTGTCGCAGCTCGAGGGTCAGCGGGAGCACCCGCAGGCCCACCGCCAGGAAGCCGATCCCGGTGGCGATCGCGAGCCAGACGGCCGCGGCCGCCAGGAAGCCGGTCGCCGCCGAATCGGGCGCCTCCGGGATGAGCGGGCGGCGACGCTTCGGCGGCTGATCGTATGGACGCAGCTTCCGGGGGTTGACGGTCATGCGGCGCGCCGACTCCTGATGCTGGCCCTCTCGGGGCGAGGACGCCCGCCGGGCGCCGGCATTGTACCGATCGCCGTCAGCCCTCGGGCCGCAGCCAGGCGACGTGCAGCGTCTCGTCCCCCGACTCGACGATCGCCGCCGTCACGAGCGCCGTCACCGATCCGCCGTCGGCCCGTCGGAGGGTCGCCCGACCCTGCCACGAGCGCTCGGCACGGTACCGATCCCACTCGTGCTGGGTCCGTTCGGGCGCCAGGTCCATGACGTCGGCGACCGACATCGAGCGCAGCTCGTCGATCGAGTAGCCGAGCAGCGCCAGCGCCCGCGCGTTCGCGCCGATGTAGCGGCCGGCCGCGTCGGCGAGCAGCACCGCCACGTCGGCGAGCAGCACCTGCTCGCGCCCGCCTGCGGCGAGGCGCACCATGGCGCGGGTCATGTCCAGCATGCCGTCCAGCTGGAACGGCTTGGGAAGGATGGCCACGTTCGGCAGCTCCGACAGCTCGCGGCCAAGCTCCCGGACCATCAGCAGGTCGCCGGTCATGACGAGGGCCGGCACGCGCTCACCGCCGGGGACCGACCGGACGCGGGCGAGCGCATCGGCCAGACGCATTCCTCTCCCGGTCGCCATCCGGAGGTCGAGCACGGCCAGGGCCGGGGCCCGCGGCTCGGGTGGATCGATCGTCGAGCAGACCCGCGCGGCGAAGCCCTCGGCCGAGAGCAGGTCGACCAGCAGCTGACCGACCGCCGGCTCGTCCTCGAAGATCCACACGGATTGCGTGGGGGTCAAACGCCGAACCGGCGCACGGGCCGATCCTCCTGCGTCGGGGGCGGCGAGTATCCCATCCCCGGTATCGCCCGGCTACCCCACTTCGAGGCGACGCCCATCCGTGAACGCAGCTTGCCCGATGGCACGGCCGGTCCATCGGGACGCTCGCGATCCTCTGCGCTGGTTGCTCGGCCTGCCGGTTCTCGCAATATTCGTGGCAGCACTGGTAAGCCGATCCTGGCCCGACCGGGGACCGCCGATGTCGAGAATTGCCGAGACTTTGCCGCTGGTGCACCGACTTACCAGTAGTACAGCCACTCGGACCTGCCACGGTCGACGGCGGCCCGGAAATCTCGCGCCGTGCCGCGGACAACACAAGAGCCCAAGCCCCAGGCCGTGGTCGGGACCCGTCCCGAGCAGCAAGAAACCCGGCCCGAGGGCCGGGTTTCGATCGTGATTCATGGTTGCGGGGGTCGGATTCGAACCGACGACCTTCGGGTTATGAGCCCGACGAGCTACCGCTGCTCCACCCCGCGATGAAGCCGATATGGTACCCGCTGGCCCGGGAAGGGTCAAACGCGGGTCGTAGTCAGCGGCGCGCCTTCACGATGGAGCGCAGGACGAGCAGCGCCACGATCGCGACGATCTGTCCCATGAAGACGATCCGGTTGACGTCGATCGCGGGCTCCCACCGCACAGTCCCGTCGCGGACGACGTAGACGCCGGCGGGCGTCGCGGTGAGGCCGAAGCCTCCCCCACCGTTCCCGGCGTTGTCCCCGCCGCCCCCTCCGCCGCCACGCACCTTCGCCGCTGGGATGACGAGCGCGCCGTCGCGCTCGATCGCGTCGCCGAAGACGCGACGGACCGTCAGCGCCTCGCGCACTCCCTCGAGCATCTGTCCCGCATCCATCGGTCCGTCCTCCTGCATCGGTCGCGAGTCGGTATACGACCCTTCGCGAGGGCACCTGCACGCGGCGAGGCGCCCCGCAGCAGCGGGCCGGTCTCAGGTCGGGCGGTGCGCGCCGGGCTCCATCTCGACCATGGCGTGGTGGATGCCATAGCGGTCCATAAGCGCCAGGAACGGATCGGGGTCGAGCGCCTCGGGCCCGAGCACGCCGGCGCCGGACCAGGCTCCGGACGCGATCAGCTCCATGGCGAGGACCGGGTTGAAGCCGGTCTGCCAGCCGACGACCTGGAGGTGGTGCGCACGCCACGTCTCCTGCGCATCGGCCATCTGGTACA
>DATADA010000137.1:0-1859 GCA_036258775.1 Candidatus Limnocylindria bacterium
GAACGGCTTGGTCAGGTAGTCGTCGGCGCCGATCTCGATGCATCGGACCGCGCTGGCCAGGTCGTCCACCGCGGTGATCACGATGACCGGGATGCGACGGAGGCGCTCATCCGACTTCATCCGCTCGAGGACGGCGTAGCCATCCAGCTCGGGCATGATGATGTCGAGCAGGACCGCGTCGTAGGGCGCCGACGCCAAGAGCTCGAGCGCCTCCCGACCGTTCTCGGCGGTGGTCACGCGGTGACCGTCCCGGCCGAGCCCCATCGTCAGCGTGGCGCGGTTCACCGCATTGTCGTCGACGACCAGGATCGACCCGGTCGCCTCGTTCACGCCGGCCGACTGGCTCACGCGGGCCGCAAGGCTCCGACGCGGACCAGCCCCTCCCGCACCCGCGGCAGCTCGGCCTCCATCTCGGCGAGCAGCGCGGCCGTGCCGTCGGTCGAGCCGCCCGCGGCACGCTCCTCGAGCCGGCGGCTGAGGGTCGAGAGCTCGGTTGCGCCGAAGCTGGCGGCCGTCGACTTCAGGCTGTGCGCCAGCCGCCGCGTCTCCGTCGGGTCGTCCCGCGCGACGGCCGCCCGCAGCCCGGCGAGGATCTGCTCGGTGTCGGCCAGGAAGGTGTCGACCAGCGAGGCGAGGGCCTCGTCGCTGCCCACGGTCCGCGCCAGCTGATCGAGAGCCGCCTCGTCAAGCGCGGCAGCGGGCCGCTCCGCTCCGTTCGCACCCGCGGCCCTGCCGAGCGCCGCCGCCAGCTCGTCCTGGCGGATCGGCTTCGAGATGTAGTCGTTCATGCCCGCCGCGAGACATGCCTCGCGGTCGCCCTGCAGCGCGTTCGCGGTCATGGCGACGATGCGCGGGCGGCTGGGCTCCCCGAGCCGCTGCCGAATCTCGCGCGTGGCCTCCAGCCCGTCCATCTCCGGCATCTGGACGTCCATCAGCACCACGTCGTAGGGCTGGCGCTCGACGGCGGCCACCGCCTCCTGACCGTCGGCGACGACGTCCGCCCGGTAGCCGAGCTTCTCGAGCAGCAGGAGGATCAGCCGCTGGTTGACGGTGTTGTCCTCCGCGACCAGGATCCGCAGCGGGACGCGGTCCGCCAGCGCGCGCGCCGGTGCCGCCGGCGCCTCGGCAGGGCCGGACACAGCCCCGCCGAAGAGCTCCATGAGCGTGTCGTAGAGATGCGACGGCTTGACCGGCTTGGTCAGCTCCGCCGCGAAGAGGTCCTGCTCGGCGCGCTCTCCGCGGCGGCCGACGGAGCTGAGCAGGACGAGCGGCAGGGTCGCCGCCGGCCGGTGCTCCCGGATCCCGCGCGCCAGCGCGACACCGTCCATCTCCGGCATCTGGAGGTCCAGGATGCCGAGGTCGAACGGCTCGCCGGAGGCGATCCATCCCAGCGCCTCGCCGGCCGAGGCCGCCGCTCGGGCCGACATCCCCCAGGAGCCCGTCTGGCGCACGAGGATCTCGCGGTTCGTCGCGTTGTCGTCCACGACCAGCACCCGGCGCCCGGCGAGGAGAGGCTTCTCGCCGCCCACGAAGGCCGGGATCGGGCTCGGGGCCTCGTCGGCGACGATCGTGAAGCGGAACGTCGAGCCCTCGCCGACCCGGCTCTCCACCGAGATCGTGCCGCCCATCAGCTCGACCAGCCGACGGCTGATGGCCAGCCCGAGTCCGGTGCCGCCGTGCCGCCGGGTGGTGGACGCGTCGACCTGGCTGAACGAGGCGAAGAGGCGGTCCCGCCTGTCCTCGGGGATGCCGATGCCGGTGTCACGGACCGCGAACTCGAGCCGATACCGCGGCCCCGCTCCATCGCCGGCCTCGAGCCGCCGGCTTCCCACCGTCAGCACGACCTCGCCCTGCTCGGT
>DATADA010000138.1:0-6915 GCA_036258775.1 Candidatus Limnocylindria bacterium
CTCCCGACATCGCGTCGGCACGGCAGCGCGCCGCCGAGCTGGTCGACCGGGCGGCGCGTGCCGCCGGGAGCCGGGTCGAGCGGGAGCGCCTGGCCCTGCGGGCGCTGCGCGACGCGCTCCGCGCGCTCGGCCCGCGCGCGACGCTCGATCGCGGCTACGCGGTCGCCCGGCTTGCCGATGGCACGATCGTGCGCGATCCCGGGCAGACCGGCGAGGGGTCCGCACTGGAGGTCGTGGTGGCCCGCGGCCGGATCGGCACCCGTGTCACGGAGACGCGGCGCGACCCGACCCAGGATCCGTTCGGATGAGCTACCGCCCGGCGACCGCCGAGCTCTCGGACGAGGAGCTCGGCCGCCGTCCCTTCGACGAGCTGGTGGCCGAGCTCCAGCGCGTCGTCCAGGCCCTCGAGGCGGGCAGCGTCGGGCTCGAGGAGAGCATCGCGCTGTACCGAGAGGGGCTGCGCCTCCATGCGGCGTGCGAGGAGCGGCTGCGACAGGCCGAGCTGACGATCACCGAGCTCGGGCGCCGAGGCGTCGGTGGCGCCGAGCACGCTGGCCCGTCCGGCGGACGATAGATAGGCCGGAACTCGCCGAGCGGCGTACATCGCACGCGCCGGGACACCGGATGCGGGGCACCGCGGCGCTAATTCTCGGCAGGTGAGGCTTACGCCTGAAGGCTCTGCCGAAATGCCTGCCGGGCAGCGATATTTCTCACCTGCTGACAGATACCGTCAGCGCCGCGGCGCATCGCGTCGTAGCACTCACCCGGTGAGAGATACGACCGGCGAGCGGCGTGAGGCGTCGTAACGCTCATGGCCTGAGAGATGCGTACCCGCCGCCCGGAGGTAGCGCCAGCCGACCGGAAAGCACCATCGCTCCAGGCCACACGGCGGGAAACGTGCTACATTGGGGTAGCATGGCCTGTGACGCACGGCATTCAGCGTCCGTCGGAGAGTGAACCGCGGCATCGGTCTAGAATCCCGGCACAGCCCTGAAGGAGCGCCGTGACTCATCTCGAGCAGATCACCGATCCCGCGCAGCTCCGCGGCCTGACGCACCAGCAGCTGCGAGAGCTCGCCGCCGAGATCCGCGAGAAGATCATCCGCACCGTTCACGCGACCGGCGGCCATCTCGGGTCCTCGCTCGGTGCGGTCGAGCTCGCCATCGCGCTGCACCGGGTCATGGACTCGCCGCGCGACCGAATCGTGTGGGACACCGGCCACCAGGCGTACGCCCACAAGCTCCTGACCGGGCGGCTCGACCGGTTCCACACGCTCCGCACGCTCGGCGGCGTCGGCGGCTTCCCGCGGCGCACCGAGAGCGAGCACGACGTCTTCGACGGGGGGCACGCCGGCACCGGCATCAGCATCGGCGTCGGGCTCGCGACCGCGCGCGACCTGCGGGGCGCGAGCGACGGCCGCAGGCAGCGCATCGCCGTCTGCGTCGGGGACGCGGCGCTGACCAGCGGGCTGAGCCTCGAGGCGCTCAACGACCTCGGCCATCGGCGCCACCCGCTGCTGATCGTCCTCAACGACAACGGGATGAGCATCAGCCCCTCTGTCGGCGGCCTGTCGACCACGCTCAACAAGCTTCGCCTGTCGCGCGCCTACCAGTCCACCAAGCGGGCCAGCAAGAAGGCGATCCCGCGCATCCCGGTCCTCGGCAAGCCGCTGTTCGACCTCCTCGCCTTCACCAAGGAGGGGCTCAAGCGCTCATGGGCGAACGTGGGCTTCTTCGAGGACATGGGCGTGACCTACATCGGCGTGCTCGACGGGCACGACATCCGCGAGCTGGAGGAGGCATTCGAGCTCGCCTTCCAGATCGACGCGCCGGTCGTGGTCCACGTCAAGACGGTGAAGGGCCGGGGCTACGCGCCCGCGGAGAAGGACATGATGACCTTCCACGGGGCGGCGTTGCCCCCCATCGACCTCTGCCTGATCGACCCGACGGAGGAGCCGCTGCCGCCCGAGGGCGCGAAGCAGCGCAAGCCGAAGACGTACACCCAGACCTTCGTCGAGGAGCTCGTCCGGCTGGGGGCGAACGATGAGCGGATCTGCGCCATCACCGCCGGCATGCCGTCCGGGACGGGGCTCTCGCGGTTCGCGGAGCACTTCCCGGAGCGCTTCTTCGACGTCGGCATCGCGGAGCAGCACGCGGTCACAATGGCGACCGGCCTGGCCCTGGCCGGGATGCGCCCGGTCGTGGCGCTCTATTCGACCTTCAGCCAGCGCGCCTTCGACCAGCTTGTCCACGACGTGTGCCAGAACGACGCGCCGGTCCTCCTCGCGCTCGACCGCTCGGGTCTCGTCGGCGAGGACGGCACCAGCCACCAGGGCATGTTCATGCTGCCCGCCATGCGGTCGCTGCCGAACGTCGTCATCGGCTCGCCGAAGGACGAACAGGAGCTGCGGGACATGGTCGTGACCGCGCTCGGGCACGGCGGGCCGGTCTCGCTGCTCTATCCGCGCGACGCCGGCGAGCAGCTCCCGGACCGCCTGGGCCAGGCGCTCCAGATCGGCCGCGGCGAGCTGCTTCGCGACGGCGAAGACCTCCTGCTCGCCGGCTTCGGGCCGATCGTCCAGCGCCTGCTCGCGGTCGCGGACTCGCTCGACGCTGATGCGGGCCTGTCGGCTGCGGTGCTCAACGCCCGCTGGGCGAGACCGCTGGACGAGGAGCTCCTCGCCGAGCACGCGGCCGGCAAGCGGCTCGTCGTGACGGGCGAGGAGTCGTCCGCCCGCGGCGGCTTCGGCGACGGCGTCCTCGACGCGCTCAACCGGGCCGACGTCCGCGTCCCGCTGCTGAAGATCGCCCTCGCCGACGGCTTCGTCCACCACGGCGCCGT
Source organism: Candidatus Limnocylindria bacterium (assembly GCA_036258775.1). Taxonomy (GTDB): domain Bacteria; phylum Chloroflexota; class Limnocylindria; order QHBO01; family QHBO01; genus DATADA01. Next base: position 2,842 of record DATADA010000138.1, read on the forward strand.
CGCGGACCTGCGGCGGCAGCAGCGGATCGACGCGCCGGGGATCCTCGAACAGGTACGCGAGAAGCTGAGCGAGATCGGGATCACGCCGGCGCTCGTGTCGGCGCGGCGTCGCCGTCAGGCGGTCGGCTGAGGATTCCCCGGCACAGGGACGTCGAGGCGCGATGCGCTCCGCGACACCCGATGAGCCGCCGAGTCCGGCTCGACCAGCTGCTGGTGGAGCGCGGCCTCGCCGCGTCGCGCACAGAGGCACAGGCTCGGCTGCTGGCGGGCGAGGTGATCCTCGAGGGAGCGGCGACCCGCACCCTGAAGCCGGGGCAGCCCGTCGGCCGCGACGCGTCAGTCTCGCTCGTCGAGCGCCCGCGCTGGGCGTCGCGCGCCGGCGCCAAGCTCGACGCGGCGCTCGACGCGTTCGGCGTGGATCCCAGCGGTCTCGCCTGCCTCGATGCGGGCGCCTCGACCGGCGGCTTCACGGACGTGCTGCTCGCCCGCGGCGCGCGGGTCGTGTACGCCGTCGATGTCGGCCGCGGCCAGCTCGTGGAGCGGCTGCGCCTCCACCCCCGCGTGGTGAGCATGGAGCGGACGAATCTCCGTGGGCTCCAGGCACTTCCCGAGCCGGTCGCGCTGGCGACGCTCGACCTCAGCTTCATCTCGCTCCGGCTCATCCTCCCAACGGTGCGCCGGCTGATCGCCGACGACGGCCGGGTCATCGCCCTCGTGAAGCCACAGTTCGAGGCGGGAGCGGAGGCGGTGCCGCGCGGCGGCGTCGTCCGCGACCCCGCGACGCATCGGGCCGTCCTCCAACGGTTCTGGACCGATGCGGTGGCGTCCGGGTTCCGGCCGATGGGCCTGCTCCGCTCGCCGCTCGCCGGAGCCGACGGCAACGTCGAGTTTCTCGCGCTGCTCGATGCAGATGGCTCGCTTCGGGCACCGGACGCCGAGCGCGACCCGTGGCATCGGCTGGTGGCCGAGGTCACCGCCGGCTGAGGCCACACCGGTGTCGGGGAGGATGCGCATCTCTCACGAGATGAGATTTACGACGGCTCCCGCCGGCTGCGAGGCGCGAAACCGGCCCTATCTTTCACCACGCGAGAGTTACCCGCGTTTCGGGGCACTGACGCGTCGTAACCGTCAGCACGCGAGAATTACGGCGCCGGTCCCCGCCGTGGGCGCCCGGCCCGCGCGTCGGGAACCTGCTCGTCCCACGCTGTATTACGATCGGGCCGATGAAACGGCGGTCCGGATCGCGCCAGTCGCGTCGCGCGCCGGCCAGCGAGCAGCTGAGCGTCTTCAGCGACCTCGGGCCGCCGGCGGAGCTCGAGCCGGCGACGACCCCGGACACGATGCGGCAGATCGTCAGCCTCCGGATGCCGGACGCGCTGCTCGAGCGGGTCGAGTCGGTGGCCAGGGCGCGCGGCGTCTCGCCGTCCAGCCTGATGCGCGCGCTCATCGCGGCCGGCCTCGACCGCTCGTACGCGGCGGTGACGGACGCACAGGCCGACGAGGTCGCGGCACAGCTCGCGGAGCTTCGACGGACCGTGTCGGCGATCGCGGCACGCCTCGAGGTCGACGTCGCGGCCGGCGGGGAGGTTCGGTGAGCGAGGCGCCGGCGGGGGATCGGCTGCGCTGCATCGGCTTCGCGTACAACCCGTACAACTCGCACGCGCGCCCGGTGTTGGGCCGCGCGCGGAAGTGGTGCGTCGAGCGGGGGCTCGAGAGCTGGGAGCTGCCGGGTGACGACCGCGAGGGGATCGGGGAGCGGCTGGCGGGCACCGACCTCGTCTGCGTCCTCGGCGGCGATGGCACCTTCCTGCGCACCGCGCGGGCGATCGGCGGTTCCGGGGTGCCGGCGCTCGGCGTCAACCTCGGGCGGGTCGGCTTCCTCGCCAAGGTCGAGACCGATGGGCTCGAGCGGGCGCTCGACCAGGTCGCGGCGGGCGACTTCGGCGTGGAGGAGCGCTTCCGGATCGCGGCGACGCTGCATCGGTCCGACGGAGGCAGTGAGACGCACGCCTGCCTCAACGAGGTGACCGTCGCGCGCGGGCAACGAGTGCGGATGATCCAGGTGGAGGTCGAGGTGAGCGGGTCACATCTCGCCACCTACGTCGCCGACGGCGTGGTGGTCGCCACGCCGACCGGCTCGACCGCCTACAGCTTCAGCGCCGGCGGGGCGGTGCTCGACCCACGGCTGCGGAACATGATCATCACCCCGGTGGCGGGGTACCTGTCGCCGCTGCGCAGCGTCGTCGCCGGGGAGGACCACGTCGTCCGGCTCACCGTGCGCGAGGCGGCCGACGGCGCGCTGCTCAGCGCCGACGGGCAGCTCGACCGCGAGATCGCCCGCGGCGACCGGGTGGAGGTCCGGGCGCTGGCCGAGCCGCTGCGGATGGTCGAGCTGCGGGGGAGCACCCCCTTCTACGACCTGCTGCGCACGAAGGCCGGGCTGCTCCCGTACTGAGCGACGACGGCGAGCGGATGGCACTGAGGGCCGAGACCGGCGGAGATGCCACGCTCGCCGCGGCGATGGAGGCGTTCCTCCTCGAGCTCCGCGTCGAGCGCGGGCTCTCGCCACTCACCATCGCCGCGTATCGCCGCGACCTCGCCCAGTTCGCCGAGCACGCCGGGCGTCGGTGGCGCCGCGATCCGGCGCCGGTGCACGCCTTCGTCGCGGCGCTGCAGCGGGACGGCCGCCGCGGGACAACGCAGGCGCGCAAGGTTGCCGCGATCCGCAGCTTCTACGCCTTCGCGCTCCGGGAGGGCGTGGCCGAGCGCGACGTGGCCAGCCTGCTCGACCAGCCACGTCCCGGCCGGCAGCTGCCCGACGTCCTCGATCGCGACGAGGTGGAGGCGATCCTGTCGGCCCCGCTCGACGCCGGCGACGACCCGGTCGCCGTGCGCGACGCCGCCGTGCTCGAGCTGCTGTACGCCTCCGGCCTGCGTGTCAGCGAGCTGACGGGGCTCGACCTCGACCGCGTCGACCTCGATCGGCTGACGGTGCGCGTCATCGGCAAGGGCAACCGGGAGCGACGCGTGCCGATGGGGGAGGAGGCGCGCGAGCGGCTGCATCGGTACATCACGGGACCGAGGGCCGCGTGGACCGCCGGCCGGCCCACGCCCGCGCTGTTCGTGAACCGGCGCGGCCGACGGCTGGGACGCGAGGCGGTGTGGCGCATCGTCCGGCGCTGGGCGGGCGCGGCCGGCGTGACGGCGAGCGTCACACCCCACACCTTCCGCCACTCGTTCGCGACCCACCTGCTCGAGGGCGGCGCCGATCTGCGGGTCGTCCAGGCGCTGCTGGGCCATGCTAGCATCGGCACGACCCAGCTCTACACGCACCTGACGGGTGAGCGCCTGCGCGAGGTGTACGCCAGGACGCATCCGCGGGCATGAGCCGAACCAGCCGGGACCGTCCCAGACCGAGGTTGCCCCGATGAGCTACGTCAAGAAGCAGCTCACCCGCGGCGAGGAGATCGTCTACGAGACCCGCCAGCACTGGTTCGCGGTCATCGCGCGCACGTGGCTGGGCATCGTGGTCGCGATCCTCGGCCTCGCCGTGCTGCTGTGGGTCGGCACCGCGGAGCGACCGATCGGCGGGGCGACGGCCGACCTGGTGCTCACCCTGGCCGGTTGGGCGGCGCTCGTCATCGGGCTCGCATGGGTGGCGTTCGTCGTCTGGGACTGGCGCAACCAGGAGTGGCTCGTCACCAGCCGGCGGGTCATCCGGGCGGAGGGGATCCTGAACAAGCAGGTCGCCGGTTCGAGCCTGGAGAAGATCAACGACGCACGCCTGGTCCAGTCGTGGGTCGGGCGGATCTTCAACTACGGCACGCTCGACATCCTCACGGCGGCCGAGGAGGCGGGCGGCAACAACGTCGACGACTTCCCGATGGTCGCCGATCCGGTCCAGTTCAAGATGGCGATGCTGAACCAGAAGGAGGTCGTCGAGCGCCCCGACCTCGCGCCGCCACGCTACCAGCGGCAGCCGCCGGCGCCGGAGTACCGCCGGCCCGAGCCGATGCCACCGCGCGCAGGCTCGGACCGCGTCTCGCAGGTCGCCGCGGGCGACGGCGCGCCGCG
>DATADA010000139.1:0-4465 GCA_036258775.1 Candidatus Limnocylindria bacterium
CGTCGAGGTGCGCCGGCAGTTCCGGGAGATGCCCGGGATCATGGACTACACCCAGCGGCCGGACTACGCCCGCGTGGTGGACATCACCACCCGCGCCGCGTTGCGCCAGATGGTCCTGCCGGGCGCGGTGGCGGTCGCCACGCCCATCGCGGTCGGCCTGCTGCTCGGTCACGAGGCGGTGGCGGGGCTCCTCATGGTCGGGACCATCGCCGGCGTCCTGCTGGCGACCGTACTCAACAACGGCGGCGGGGCCTGGGACAACGCCAAGAAGTACATAGAGGCCAACCACCTGACCGACGTCGAGGGGAACGTCCTGGGCAAGGGCACCGAGGCCCACGCCGCCGCGGTGGTGGGCGACACGGTCGGCGACCCGTTCAAGGACACCGCCGGGCCGTCGCTGCACGTGCTGGTGAAGCTGCTCGCCACCATCACCCTCGTCCTCGCGCCGCTCTTCATCCGCTGACCGGGCGGCGGCAGGACCCGATGCGCCGGTCGGCGCCCGCCGGAGCCCGCGGCCGCGCTCGCCGGCGCCCCTAGCCGGTGGAGCTGGTCGTCCGGGCCATCGTGGTCGGCCTCGTCCAGGGGCTGACCGAGTTCATCCCGGTCAGCTCCTCGGCGCACCTCGAGCTGACGCCGTGGCTCCTCGGCTGGGAGCAGGATGGCCTGCTCGGCAGCCTCGCCTTCGACGTCTTCCTCCACCTCGGGACGCTGCTCGCGCTGCTGGCCTACTTCGCACGGGACTGGATCCGCTACCTGCTGGCGGCCCTCGCCTCGATCCGCGAGCGGCGGATCGGCGACGACCCCGATCGCCGGCTGGCATGGCTCCTGATCATCGCCACGCTGCCCAGCGCGATCATCGGCTTCGTGCTTGAGGGGCTGATCGAGGAGAGCCTCCACGGCGACTCGAGCGCCACGCGTCTCGCGATCGCCGGCTTCCTGGTCATCGGCGCCGCCGCACTGTGGCTGGCGGACCGCTATGGCGGCGGCCGCCGCCCGATGAGCTCGCTCGGAGTCCCGGCGGCGCTCGCCATCGGCTTCTCGCAGGCCGCCGCACTGCTGCCGGGGATCAGCCGCTCCGGGGCGACCATCTCGGCCGCCCTGGCGCTCGGTCTGACCCGCGAGTCGGCGGCCCGCTTCAGCTTCCTGCTCGCGACCCCGATCACCCTCGGAGCCGGCCTCTACGGCTCCCGGCACCTGCTCGGCGAGAGCCACTCCGGCGTCGAGTGGCTGGCGATCGCAAGCGGGTTCCTGGCCGCCGCCGTGGCGGGCGGCCTCGCCATCGGCTTCCTGCTCGCCTGGCTGCGTCGCCGGTCGGTGGCGGTCTTCAGCGTCTACCGTCTGCTGCTCGCGATGGCGGTCGTCGCGCTCGTCCTCTCCGGCCGCTGAGCCGACCTGAACGACTCGACCGTCGTGACGCCCGGGTCGCGTCGGCCGGGAGCGCCGCTTCGCTCTCTCGCCTGGCGGACGAGCAACCTTTGACGCCGTCGCCCCACGTGCCTACAATCGGTGTGCTGCCGCCCACCCACGGGCGCGGGCGCGAGCGGCCAGCTTCAGGGCGCCGGGAGGGCGCGCCTGGAGCCTTTTTTGTTACCAGGCGGTCGTGCGGTAGCGCCGGACACCCCGCGGCGCCCCGCTCGGCTCGGATCACGGTCCGGCCGGCCGCTCAGCACAGGAGGGGGAGTCGACGATGAACACCAAGCCGGTCTACCTCACCCGCGAGGGCCTCGCGAAGCTGAAGGCGGAGCTGCAGCACCTCGTCACCGCCGAGCGGCCGCGGGTCGCCGCCCGGATCCACGATGCGAAGCTCGACGGCGACATCACCGAGAACGCGGAGTACGAGGACGCCAAGCAGGAGCAGAGCTTCCTGGAGGGCCGGATCGCCACGCTGGAGGCCCAGATCAAGAACGCCGAGATCATCGAGCACGTCAACGGCGACCGCGTGCGCATCGGCTCGAAGGTGAGGATCACCGGCGCCGACGGCGAGGAGGAGTTCACCATCGTCGGCTCCGCGGAGGCGTCGCCGCGCGACGGCCGGATCAGCAACGAGTCCCCGGTCGGCGCGGCGCTCATGGGCCACAAGCCGGGTGACCGGGTCACCGTCCAGGCGCCGGCCGGGCCGATCGAGTTCACCGTCGTCTCGATCGACTAGCGACCGGAGCGACCGCGCCGTGTTCTGGGCCGACGAGCTGGCGGCCCGGGTCCACGGGCCTCAGGTCGTCAACGACAGCAAGACGCCATCGGGGACGGTCCACGTCGGGAGCCTGCGCGGACCGATCACGGTCGACGCCATCGCCCGCGCGCTGCGCGACCGCGGCATCCCGACGCAGCTGCTCTACGGGGTCGACGATCTCGACCCGATGGATGCCCAGGCGCTGCTCACCCCCGACGCCGTCGACCGTTACATGGGCGTGCCGCTGGCGGACGTGCCGGATCCGGCGGGGGAGTGCCACGCGTCCTATGCCCGCCATTTCGCCGGCGTCTTCATCGAGACGTTCGCCGGGCTCGGCGTGCGGCCCGACCGCTACTACTGGATGAGCGAGCTGTACCGCTCCGGCGAGATGGATGCGTACGTCCGCCGCGCGCTGGACCGTGCCGGCGTCGTGCGCGAGATCTACCGCCGGGTCGCGAACGTCCGTCATCCCGACGACTGGCATCCACTGATGGTGATCTGCGAGCGCTGCGGGAAGATCGGCACGACGATCGTGGTCGACTGGGACGGCGAGCGCGTCCGCTACGAGTGCCGGCCCGACCTGCGGGAGTGGGCCCGCGGGTGCGGCATGGAGGGCCGCGTCTCGCCGTTCGGCGGGCGGGCCAAGCTGCCCTACAACGTCGACTGGGCGGCCAAGTGGAGCCACTTCGGCGTGACGATCGAGCCGTGCGGCAAGGACCTCGCCACGGCGGGCGGCTCGCGCGACCGCTCCGATGCGATCGCCCGTGAGGTCTTCGAGCGCGAGCCGCCGATCAACCTGCCGTACGAGTTCCTCAACATCGGCGGTCGCAAGATGAGCACCTCGAAGGGGACCGGCGCGGCCGCCCACCGCGTCGCCGAGGTGCTCCCGGCCGAGCAGTTGCGCCTGCTCTTCCTGCGCCCGCGGCCCTCGCAGGCGATCGAGTTCGACCCGGACGGCACCGATGCCATCCCGCGCCTCTTCGACGAGTCGGACCGGCTGGCAGCCGCGACCGCGGGGCGGGAGGTGCGCGGCGAGCTGCCGGCGGCGGCCGACCGGATCTTCGCCCTCTCGCAGGTCGCGGCGCAGGGCGACCCGGCGACGGCCGCCGCGGCGTACCGCCCGCCGTTCGCGCACCTCGCCCTCCTGCTTCAGGTCCCCGGCGTCGACGTCGCCGAGCGCGTGGCCGCCGAGAAGGGCGCGCCGCTGAGCGATGCGGAGGCTGCGCTGCTCGAGGAGCGGCTGCGTGCCGCCCGGCTCTGGCTCGACGCGTATGCCCCCGAGCGGGCGCGGCTCGTCGTCCACCGCGACGCGCTGCCGGCCGCCGCCGCTCGGCTCGACGACGAGCAGCGGGCGCTGCTGGCAGACCTCGCCGCCAGGCTGGAGGAGGCAGAGTGGACCGGCGAGGCGATCCAGGGCGCCATCTTCGACGCGGCGCGCGCGGCCGGAATGCAGGCCGGGCGCGCCTTCTCGGCGCTCTACCTCGCGTTTCTGGGCCAGCCCTCCGGCCCCCGCGCGGGCTGGCTGCTCGCTTCGCTCGAACGCGGCTTCGTCCGCGCTCGGCTCCGCGAGTCGGCGGGCGCGCTGCCGGCCACCGCCGCGGCGTCGCCGGAGTCCGGGAGGTGAGCGTCGGGCTGAGCCGCCTTCGCGAGGAGCCCGACGTGCTCCGCCGGGGCGCCGAGGCCAAGGGCGAGGACGCGCGGGTCGTCGACGCGGCCCTCGAGCTCGACGAGCGGCGTCGCGCCCTCCTGGCGGATGGCGACGCGCTGAAGGCGGAGCGGAATGCGGCGAGCCGGCGCGTCGGCGAGGCGGTCCGGGGTGGGGCGGACCCGGGTGGACCCGAGGTGGCGGAGCTGAAGGTGGCGTCCGCGCGAGCCGGCGAGCGGATCGCGGCGATCGACGCGGAGCGCGCCGCCGTGGACGCCGCGCTCGACGACGCCATGCTGCGGATCCCCAACCCGCCGGACCCCGACGTGCCGGTCGGCGGGGAGGACGCGAACGTCGTCGTCCGCGCGTGGGGCGAGTGCCTGCCGCGAACCGCCGACGGCTGGGAGCGCCTACCCCACTGGGCGCTGGGGGAGGGGCTCGGGATCATCGACAACGCCCGTGGGGCGAAGGTGACCGGCTCCGGCTTCCCCGTCTACGTCGGCGCGGGCGCGGCGCTTCAGCGGGCGCTCATCGGCTGGTTCATGGACCTCCACGCCGGCGAGCACGGCATGACCGAGGTCTGGCCGCCGGCGGTCGTCAACGCCGAGTCGGCGCGCGGCACGGGGCAGATCCCCGACAAGGAGGACCAG
>DATADA010000140.1:0-5254 GCA_036258775.1 Candidatus Limnocylindria bacterium
GAAGAACCGGTTCACGCTGCCGACCCGTCCGATCTGCTCGAGGGCGCGCCGGAGCTCGGGCTGGAACACCACCACGATCGCGAAGAGCCCCACCACCGCGGCGGTCTCCAGGATCCTGGTCAGCAGCTGCAGATCGAGGAGCCGCGCGGCGAGGTAGACGAGATACAGGACCGACAGGCCGATGACGATGCGGACCGCCCTGGTCCCGCGGATCAGGATGAAGAGCCAGTAGACGACGATCGCCACCAGCGCGATGTCGACGAGCGTCGTCCAGTTGCCGCGCAGGTAGGTGTCGAAGAAGTCCGAGATCGCGTCGAGCACGTTCGAATGACGGGCCGGCGGCGCCTAGCGTTGCTCGACTGAGAATACCAGAGGGTCCCGGCCGCCCCGCCGGGACCCTTGCGGACGATTGCCGGCGCCAGGGGCTAGCGCTTGGTGAACTGTGGCGCCTTGCGCGCGCGCTTCAGGCCGTACTTCTTGCGCTCCTTGGCGCGCGGGTCGCGGGTCAGCAGCCCGGCGTCGCGCAGGACGCGCCGCGAGTCCGGATGAGCGGACAGCAGGGCTCGCGCGATCCCGTGGCGGATCGCGCCGATCTGGCCGGAGACGCCGCCGCCGCCGACGAGCACGCTCGCCGAGTAGCGGCCGTCGGTCTCGGTCACCCGGAACGGCAGGAAGACCTGTGCCGTCGCCGACGAGCCGCTGAAGTAGTCGATCAGCGGCTTGCCGTTGACGACGATGCTCCCATCGCCCGGCAGCAGGCGCACCCGGGCGACGGCCGTCTTGCGCCGCCCGGTGCCGTACACGTAGTTCGCGCTCACCTTCGTCGTCCCTCTACAGCTCGGCCGCCTGTGGCTGCTGCGCCTCGTGCGGATGGTTCGGTCCCCGGTACACCTTCAGCTTGCGGTACATGGCGCGCCCGAGCCGGTTCTGGGGCAGCATCCCCTTCACCGCGCGCTCCACGACCAGCTCCGGCTTGCGCGCCAGCACCGCCTCGAGGCTCTCGGCCCTCAGTCCGCCGGGATAGTTCGAGTGCCGGTAGTAGATCTTCTGCCGGAGCTTGTCGCCGGTCACGCGGACGCGCTCCGCGTTGATGACGATGACGTGGTCCCCGGTGTCGAGATGCGGCGAGTAGCTCGGCTTGTGCTTGCCCTCGAGCAGGGTTGCGATGCGCGTGGCGAGCCGACCGAGGGTCTGGCCCGTCGCGTCCACGACCCACCAGCGTCGCTCGATGTCGCTCGCCTTGACTGCGTACGTCTTCACGTTTCCTGCTCCCGGCTTCGGCTCTCGCCTGCTGTCTCGATTGTCGTGCTGGTTCGGCTGTCCGATCGTGCGCCGTAGCGCACGCGCTCGAGCGTGAGGCCGCGCGCCGGCGCCGCGCGTCCGGCGAGCGCCCGCTCGCCCCGGTCGAGGAGCCGGGCGGCATCGGCGGCGCGGATCTCGCCCCGTCCGACCGCGAGGAGCAGAGCGACGAGGCTCCGCACCATCCGGCGCAGGAACGCGTCGGCCGCGACGCGAACCTCGAGCAGCTCTCCCCGGCGTCGCACGACGACCGACGAGACGCGCCGCACGGTGCGTCCCCGGCCCGCCGGATCGGCGCCGAGGGCGGCGAAGTCGCGCTCGCCGAGCATCAGCCCGGCGGCGGCCTGCATCGCCTCGACGTCGAGCCGTTCCCCGATCTCGAGCGTCCGATGCCGGTCGAGCGGCCGCTTCGCGCCCCCCATCCGGATCCGGTAGCGGTAGACCCGCTCGATCGCCTCGCGTCGCGGGTCGAAGCCCGGCGGCGCGGCGCGCAGCGAGCGGACCGCCAGATCCGGGGGCAGGACGGCGTTCAACCGCCTGCGCAGCTCGGGCCAGTCGTAGCGCTCGCCGCCGCGCGTGGGCGGCAGGCAGAACGCGGCGACCTGGCCGGTGGCGTGCACCCCGGCGTCGGTTCGCCCGGCGAGACGGATCGCGATCCGCTCGCCGGTCAGCCTGTTAAGGGCCTCCTCCAGCTCCCCCTGCACCGTCCGGGATCCGGGCTGGCGCTGGGAGCCGGTGAAGGCGGTCCCGTCGTACTCGATGACCGCCCGCGCGCATCGCGCGGCGGCCATCGATCAGACGAGCTCGATCTGGACGATCGGCGCCGCGTCGCCCGGACGCTGCCCGATCTTGACGATTCGGGTGAACCCGCTCTGGCGGTCGGCGTACTTCGTCGCCAGCTCACCCATCAGCTTGTCGACGATGACCGGCTCGTGCGGCATCTCGGCCACCAATCGCCGGCGCGCCGCCAGGTCGCCGCGCTTGGCGAGGCCGATCATCCCGTCGACGATCCCCCGCACCTCCTTGGCCTTCGCCTCGGTGGTCCTGACCCGCTCGTAGCGAACCACCGCCACGGCGAGGTTGCGCAGCATCGCCAGCCGGTGAGCGTGCGGCCGGCCCAGCTTGCGATGGGCGCTGCGGTGCGGCATGGAGGTCTATCCCTCGCGGTCGAGCTCGGCGGCGGCCGCCTCGTCCAGCTCGGCCTGGGCCGGCAGGTCCGACTCGTCGACGGTCGTCGCGGCCGCATCGGACTGGATGAACCCGCGCAGCGCCAGGCGCTCCTTCAGCTCATCGAGGCTCTTCTGCCCGAAGTTGCGCATCCGGAGGAACTCGTCGTCGGAGAGCGCCAGGATCTGCCCGACCTTCGTGATGTTGTTCCGCTTGAGGCTGTTGTACGCCCGCATCGGGAGGTCGAGCTCCTCGATCGGGGCGTCGAGCAGGTTGGCGGTCGGCACCACCGCCGCCTCGTCGCCGATGCCGGCGGGGCGGCCGACCTCGGCGAAACGGCCGAACTCACGCACCAGGATCTGGGCCGCCTCGGACAGCGCCGCCTGCGGCGAGGTGGTCCCGTCGGTCTCGACCTCGAGCGTCAGCTTGTCGTAGTTCGTCATCTGGCCGACGCGGGTGTTCTCGACCTGGTAGTTGACGCGCCGCACCGGCGAGAAGATCGCGTCGACCGGGATGACCCCGATCGGCATGTCCTCGGTGTGCTCCGCGGGGCGGTACCCGACCCCGGTCTCGATGGTCAGGTCCATCTCGATCGAGCCCTCGTCGGAGTCGAGGGTGAGGAGCACGAGGTCGGGGTTGACGATCTCCACGTCGGCGCTCTCGGTGATGTCGGCGGCCGTCACCGGCCCCGCCCCGCGCTTCACGAGCTTGAGCGTGACCGGATGGCGGGCGAACGAGCGCAGGCGGAGCTTCTTGACGTTGAGCACGATCTGGGTGACGTCCTCCTTGACGCTCTCGATCGTGCTGAACTCGTGGAAGACGCCGGTGATCTGGATGCCGGTCACCGCCGCCCCGTCGAGGGAGCTGAGCAGGACGCGACGCAGGGCGTTGCCGAGCGTCACACCGTAGCCGGCCTGAAGCGGCTGGACCTCGAACCGCGCCTGGTTGCCGGCCGACTCGACCTCCTCGATCCGGGGCGTCGGCGGCTGCTGAATCTGCTGCTGGGTCTCGAGTTCGATCATGAGTCTGGGATGGGGCTCCTAGCGTGAGTAGTACTCGACGACGAGCTGCTCGTTGAACTCGAGCGGCATCTGCTCGCGCGTCGGCTCGGCGACGATGGTCCCGGACAGCCGGGTGGGGTCGACGCTGAGCCAGTCGGGGATCTGCGACGCGCGCATGGTGTCGCCGGCGGTGGTGAAGTACTCGCGGTTGCGCCGGCTCTCGCGGACCTCGATCCGGTCGCCGACCCTGGTCGGGTAGCTGGGGATGTTCGTCGGCCGGCCGTTCACCGTGAAGTGGCCGTGTCCGACGAGCTGCCGGGCCTCCGGACGCGACCGGGCGAGGCCCATGCGGTAGACGACGTTGTCGAGCCGCATCTCGAGCATGCGCAGCAGGTTCTCGCCGGTCATGCCGCGGCGCTTCTCGGCCTTCTGGAAGTAGTTGCGGAACTGGCGCTCGAGGACCGAGTAGGTCTTGCGCACCTTCTGCTTCTCGCGCAGCTGCAGCCCGAACTCGCTCACCTTGCGGCGGCGGGTGGGGTTCATCCCGGGCGGCGTGCTGCGCCGCTCGAAGCTGCACTTGCGGGTGTAGCAGCGCGTTCCCTTCAGGAAGAGCTTGAGCCCCTCCCGCCGGCAGATCCGGCAGACCGGGTTGGTGTACCTGGCCACGACGCCCCCTAGACCCGGCGCCGCTTCGGCGGGCGGCAGCCGTTGTGCGGGATGGGGGTGACGTCGGTGATGGCGGTGACCTCCAGCCCGGCCGCCTGGAGCGAGCGGATCGCCTGCTCGCGGCCGCCGCCGGGGCCCTTCACGAAGACCTCGATCTGTCGCATGCCGTGCTCGAGCGCCCGGCGGGCGGCCAGGTCGGCTGTCTGCGCCGCCGCGTACGGCGTGCTCTTGCGCGAGCCCTTGAAGCCCGACACGCCCGCACTGCCCCAGCTGATGACGTTGCCGGTGGGGTCGGTGATGGTGACGATGGTGTTGTTGAACGTCGACTGGATGTGCGCGTGCCCGTTCGGGACGTTCTTGCGCTCGCGCCTCTTGCCGCGCTGCGCGCGCTTGCGGTCTGCCATGGAACTCCTGTGTCGTCTACTTCTTGCGGCGCACGCCGACGGTCTTGCGCGCCCCCCGCCGCAGGCGGGCGTTCGTCTTGGTCCGCTGGCCGCGGACCGGCAGGTTGCGCCGATGGCGGACGCCCCGATACGAGCCGATCTCCATCAGGCGCTTGATGTTCATGTTGACCTCGCGCCGCAGGTCGCCCTCGACCTTGAAGTCGCGGTCGATCACGGCCCGGAGGCGGTTCACCTGGTCCTCGCTCAGCTCGCGGACCCGCGTGTCGGGCGGGATGCCCGCCGTGGTCAGGATCCGCGTCGAGCTGGTCGGACCGATGCCGTGGATGTAGGTGAGCGCGACCTCGATGCGCTTCTCGCGCGGGATGTCGACGCCTGCGATGCGTGCCATGAAGCCCCCTAGCCCTGCCGCTGCTTGTGCTTGGGGATGACGCAGATGACCATCACCACGCCGGAGCGCTTGATCACCTTGCAGCGCTCGCAGCGGGGCTTGACCGATGCCGAAACCTTCATCTCATCCTGTACGTGATGCGACCCCGGGTGAGGTCATACGGGGAGAGCTCGACGCGGACCGTGTCGCCCGGCAGGATGCGGATGAAGTTCTGGCGCAGCTTCCCGGAGATGTGGGCCAGCACCTCGTGGCCGTTCTCGAGCCGGACGCGGAACATCGCGTTCGGCAGGGGCGTGATCACCTCGCCCTCGACCTCGATCGCATCCTTT
>DATADA010000141.1:0-4391 GCA_036258775.1 Candidatus Limnocylindria bacterium
GTGCGGAGAGCCGGCGACCCGGACGCAGCGCCTCATCGACGGCCGGCCGGCGCCCGCCGACTCGCCGTTGATCGTGATCGGCGGGATGGGCGACGAGACGTACGAGGCCCGATGCCGGCAGCACCACGAGGTCCCGGCGGCCGCCCCGGCCGAATGACGTAGCGCGCCGACCGTCGCATGCCGACGCCGGGCATGGGCCCCGCGGCCGTCGTCCGACCCGATCCGCTCCGCCATCCTGCCTTCGGCCGATGCGAGGACATCGGTCCACACCGAGCCGACGCGATCCTGAAGGAGCCGACCGATGTCCATGACCGCCACCCTGCTGCCGACGAGCCACCGCACGTCCGTCGTCATTCGCCGCACGTCGCCGCCCCCCGTCGTGCGCGTGGTGGCCGACGCACAGCCGCGCGCTGCACGCCGGGCGAGCCCTCCCCAGTGGTGGGAGCGCCGAGCGGAGATCCGTAGGAGCGTGGGCGGCTGCCCGGATCACTGGTGGAAGCCGACGGCGCGGACGACCGCGGCCTGCACCTGCGACCGCTTCGTCTGAGGCGCCCCGGCCGCGGGCCCCGCGCGGAGCGGCGCCGTCAGGGACCGGCGCTGATCGTGACGGTGAGGGTCGCGCGGTAGGTCCCGGCACGCGCCTGTCCGGGCACGGCGAGGCTCACGTCGAGGACCTGCCGGTACTCGCCCATCCCGTAGCCGTCGGCTGCCTCGAGCGTCTCGCGGGCGACGTCCAGCGACCCGGTCGAGTTGTTGGCCGGCACGCGCGGGCCGCCCTGCGCGCTGATCGCGTCGCCCGAGATGCGGGTCGGAGCGTTCGCCTGGATGACGGCGAAGTTCGCCGCCGGGATCGCGCTGCCGCCGTTCGTGCCCGAGTACGCGAAGCTCGAGGACTGGATCGTCACGTGCCAGCCATCGTTGCTGCAGACGAGGAGCAGGCACGAGCCGGTGTCGCGCGCGGTGAGCGTCAGGCTGCCGGTCACCGTGCGCGGCTGGTGCGAGTACGCCAGCGCGGGCAGCGTCAGGTCGGCGACCGAGGCGCTGAGCGCCGCGCCGGCGGGCAGCGGGGCGCCCAGCGCCACCAGCGCGCCCAGCCCGACCGCCAGCCGGGCCGAGCGGCGCGGCAGGAGCGTCATGACGGTCCTCAGGAGCCGATCCGGTCGTGACCGGCGGCCGGAGGAGCGCGGCGCCCCCGGTCCCGTTCTCGCCGCCGGCGCCTGGCCGCCAGGATGAGCGCCGCCGCCAGGAGCCCGAAGCCGAGCGCGACGAGCAGGCTGACCGGGGCGGCGGCGAGGAGCGCATCGGTCGAGGGCAGCCTCAGCGGCAGGTTCCGCGACCCCGAGCCGCGGTCGCCGGGGTCGGCGGCCGGGGGCGTGACCGAGAAGGGCCGGCACTCGATCGCCGCGGTCACTCCGGTCTCCGGGTCGCTGAGCCGAAGCTCCGCGCAGTAGTCGCCGGCCGGCAGCAGGTCCGCCAGCGGCGCCTCCAGCACCGTGCTCGTGCCGGCGTAGACGGAGTCCATGGCGAGCTCCGCCGAGCTCAGCTCGCTGCGGCCGGGGTCGAGCAGCCGGAAGCTCCCTGCCGGCTTGAGGTGGACGTTCCCCGGGTTCTCGATCTCGAAGGTCACGACCGATCGCTCGCCCGCGACGTGGTGGCCGACCGCGCCCATGCGGAGCGCCGGCCGGCGCGGACCCGGCACGTCGATCGCAACCGCGATTGCGCTGCGGTTGACCTGGTCGACGGCGACGGAGCCCGAACCGCGAATCGGCTCGACGTTCTCGATGACGAGGGCGGCGACGTACTCGCCGGGCGGCGTGCCGTCCGGCACCCTCACCTCGAACGAGATGATCTGCGCATCGCGCCGCCCGAGCGTCATCTCCTCGGTGGGGTAGCTGAGCCAGGTCGTGGTCCCGGTCGGCTCCTCGCCGAACAGGTCCGCGCCGAAGCCTCCGTTGACGATCGTGTAGACGTCGGCGGCGTAGGTCCGCGCGAGCACGTCCGCGTCGCCGAAGTTGGCGGCCTCCACCTCGAGCCCGCGCGTCTCGCCCGGTTCGAGCGTCAGCTCGAAGTAGGTTCCGTCCTGGCCGACCGGGGTGAGACCGAGCCGGGCCCCGTCGGCGGCGAGGACCGGCAGGGTGGCGGTGAGTGACATCGCGGCCACCAGGGCCGAGGCGCCGAGCCGGGTGCGGGTGCGGCGCGTCATCGGCCTTGAACCACCCGGAAAACGGCAGGCGGGCGATACGCCGGTCTCCCGGGTACCGCCCGCCGGATCGCGGTGGTGGGGGTCAGAGGACTACGGCCCCGCGCTGATGGTGACGGTCATCGTGCCGGTGTAGGTGCCCACACGGCTGAGGGCCGGGATGCTGAGGCTGACGTCGAGGTTCTGGCTGTAGGTGCCCTGGCCGAACCCGACGAGGGCGCTCACCGTCTTGCGGGCGACCTCCAGGCTGCCGGTGCTGCCGAGTGCCGGCGCGTTCGGGCCGCCCACGACGTCGACGCTCTGGCCGGCCGTGCGGGTCGGCGCGGCGGCGCTGGTGATCGAGAAGTTGGCGGCGGGGATGTTCGTCCCGCCGTTGGCGCCTGAGTAGACGAACGCCGAGCTCTGGACGGTCACGTTCCAGCCGGCGCCGGTGCCGGAGCTGTCGTCGGCGGTGAGGACCATGGTCCCGGTGTTGGACTGGGCGCTGTGCGAGTAGTTGACGGCGCTCAGGGAGAGGTCGGCGATGCTCGCGGTGCGCGTCCCGGCGTTGATGGTCTGGGGGACCTGGTTGGCGCCGGCGACTGGCATGACGAGCGCCGCGGTGGCCAGCGCGGCGAGCGCGACGGCGGATGCGGGGCGGTGCGGACGGAACGAAGACATGAACGATTCCTTCTGGTGGCTGGGTGGTGAAGAGAGAGGAGGGATCGGGGCCGGGTGGATGAGGGATCTCGTCCCGCCCGCAAGCGGAAGGTACGGCCCCGCGGCATCGCTCTCCATGGGACCTTCAGCGGCCGCCGGCCGTACGCGCGGCGGCACTAACCGCCCGCGGCCATCGCGATTCCGCCACGACACGGGCGAGAAGTGCCCCGTGGACGCCGGCATGACGGACGCCCTCGAGTGAGGGTCCCTCAGGGGGGAGAGGCGGCCCGGTCGTGCAGCCCGGGTCCCGACCGGCTCTTCTCTATCCACCGGTCCGCCGCCGGCCGACGCCGATGCGCTGCGGAGGAGGCCCCGACCGCGGGTACCACGCTGGCGGAGGGGGTGGGATTCGAACCCACGGAGGCTCTCGCCTCAGCGGTTTTCAAGACCGCCGCTATCGGCCGCTCTGCCACCCCTCCGGCGATGCTGATTCTAGGCCGATTCGAGCCTCATGCTCCCGATGGGCGCTTCCCCGCCACGTCCCTGCCGTCCCCGACGATCGGCGGCCGGTGCGGGTCCTGGGCCCGCGCCAGACCCTCACGGATCAGGCGCCGCGTCGCGCTGCGGTCGCGGCGCTCCTCCTCGTCGGCGGCCTCCTGCTCCCGCCGCCGTGCCGCCTCTGACTCGTACGCCGCGATGACGAGACGCGCGAACTCGTGCGGCCTGCTCGTCCCGGCGGCGAGCTCCTCGTGCGCCGGGCCCGATCCAGGGGAGTCCGGGACAGCCGTGTCACGGCTTGCGGCGCGGTCGGCGGCGGCGGAGCCCGGGCTGCCGGATCCGATGGCGCGTACCTCGCGCACGACCGCCCGCCGGAACGACGATCCGGCTCGGCCGGGCCAGGCGCCGGCGACCTCGACGCCGTTGGCCGCCGCCACGAGCAGCGCCACCGCGACGACGAGGAGCACCGCGCCGGCGACCTGCGCGAAGGGAGCGACGAGCAGGCCAGCGGTGACGCAGGCCAGGCCGAGAAGGGCGAGCAGCAGCCGGATCGAGCCGGGCATCGTCTCCACCGACCGATTCTATCGGCCGTCAGCGCTCAGCCGGCCGCGGCGCTCGGGGGGGCATGGCGGCCGGGGCTGGCCCGCGGCCGCCGCCCGGATCTACTCGCCGCGCTCGTCGTAGGCGGCGGTATCGACCAGCACGCGGAGCTCCGTCTCCGAGTACTGGTTGTCGTGGTCCGATGAGTTGTGCGCCTTGGCGGCCTCCAGGAGCTGACCGTCGTTTCGGGCCGTCAGGTGCTCGCCACAGGGGCAATCGACCGCTCGCATGGGCTCGCCTCCTTTCCGATCCGCCAGGGCTGCATACGCGTGGCCAGAGCGCGGCGCTGGCGGTTTCAGGCGCCGATCCGCTCCGCTCCGCGCAGGTAGGGCCGCAGCGGCTCGGGCAGGGCGACGCCGCCATCGGGCTCCTGAAAGGTCTCGAGCAGCGCGGCGACCGTGCGGGCGAGCGCGAGGCCGGAGCCGTTCAGCGTGTGCAGCAGCTCCGGCCTGGC
>DATADA010000142.1:0-20288 GCA_036258775.1 Candidatus Limnocylindria bacterium
GTCGGGCGCGTCCTCGTGCTGCGCGACGACTTCGTCCGCTGGCTGGCGACGGTGCTGACGACCGGCTACCCGCCGCAGACCACGCCGTACGCCCTCGGCCTCGGCGCGCTGATGTGGACGACCGCGTTCACCGCCGCGCACATCGTCTTCCGTTACGGGCTGGTCGGCCAGGCGATCGTGCTGGTCGGCGCGCTGCTCATCACGAACATGTCGGCCACCTACGCCGACCTGTTCGCGTACCTCGTCCTGTTCGTCCTGGCCGCCATGATCCTCTGGCTGCGCAGCGTCCAGCTCTCCCGGGAGGAGAGCTGGCTCCGCCGCAGGGTGAACGAGAACGCGGACGTCCCCGCCTCGATCCTGCGCACCGGGCTCGTCTTCACCGTCGGCTCCGTCTGCCTGGCCTGGATCCTGACCAGCGTCGCGGTCGCCGCCCCGCTGACGGAGGCGTGGCGCGGGCTCGACTCGGTCTGGAGCGGCGTCCGCGACCGCTTCGACACCGTCTTCGGCTCGCTCACCAATCCCGACTCGCGGATCGGCGGCCCGACCTTCGGCGCGCGGCTGACGGTGTCCGGGTCCTGGGTGAGCAACGACGAGCCGGTGCTCGTGATGGCCGCCACGCGTGCCTACTACCTGCGCACCGCGACCTACGACCGGTACACCGGCCGGGGCTGGACGCGATCAGAGGGGCCGCGGCGGCCGGTCGGTGCCGGCGAGCTGGTCTTTCCCGGGAACTCGCCCGAGCGCCCGCTCGCGCAGGAAGCGAACCGGAGCGAGACCGTGACGATCGTGATGGAGCAGGGCGTCGACCGCAGCCTGTTCGTGCCCGGCTTCCCGGTGAAGGTGTTCATCCCCACGCTCGTGCAGGAGACGGCGGGCGAGCCATTGCTCGGCTCGCTCGACGCGGCGAACGCGCTCGGCGAGGACGACGGCTACCAGGTCACCTCCACCTTCAGCGAGGCCACCGAGGCGCAGCTGGCCGGCGCCGGCACCGACTACCCGCCCTCGGTCGCCAACCTCTACCTCGGCGCCCCCGGTGTCACGGCCGAGACGGTGGCGCTCGCGCGCGACGTGGCCGCCACGGCCGAGGCGCCCGACCCGTACCACCAGGCGAAGGCGCTGGCCCGGTACCTGTCGAGCCACCCGAGCTTCACCTACAACACGGACGTCACGGTTCCGGACGACCCGAACCAGGACATCGTGCACTTTTTCCTGTTCGACCCGGCCAACGGGCGCCAGGGCTACTGCGAGTTCTACGCTAGCGCGATGGTCGTCATGGCCCGATCGCTCGGCATCCCGGCCCGCCTCGCGGTCGGCTTCGCGCCAGGCGAGCGGACCGAGGAGGGCAGCACGTACCTCTACCGCGAGGCGAACGCCCACGCCTGGGCGGAGCTCTACTTCCCCGGCTACGGCTGGCAGATCTTCGAGGCGACCAAGACCATCGACCCGCAGTTCACCCGCGCGTCGGGCGGGGTCGCCACCGGCCCGGTCGCCGTCGACCAGGCGCTCCTCGATCGGCTGCTCGAGGAGGAGCAGGCGCAGACCGGCGCGATTCCGTCGCCGCCGATCTCGTACGACCCGGCCGCCGGCGCGGTCGACCCATCCGATCCCTCCGGCCAGCGTCCGGTCGAGGAGGCCCGCCGACGCAACTTCCTGCTCGTCGTCGGCGTGCTGACCTTGATCGGCGCGCTCCTGTTCGCCCGCGGCCGGCTCGCGCGTCGCCGCCTGCGCTTCCTCCCGCCGGGCGACCGCACGTGGCAGCATCTGGCACTGGCCGCCGAGCGCGCGGGCCTCTCGCGCCGCCCGGCCGAGACGATCTACGAGTACGCCGGCTGGCTCGAGGACGAGATCCCGAGCAGGCGCCCCGAGATCCGGGTGCTCGCCGACGGGAAGGTGTGGCAGGCCTATTCCGGCCGCTCCATGAACCTCTCTGCCATCGAGCGCCTGGAACGCGCCTGGGAGCGGCTCCGCCTCCCGCTCTGGTGGCTGGCGTTCCGCCGCCGCGCGCGGGAGATGCTGCCGTCGCGCCTGCCGCTGCCTCGCCTGCTCCGCCGCCGCTGAGGCTCAGAGGGCGAGCGGCTCTCCCTCCGCCTCGTCGACGTGGATCCGGACGCGGCCCAGCAGGTGCGCCGTGTCGTTCCAGCGCTCGATCTGCCAGCTCCCGTCGGCCTCTGCCAGCACCGAGAGCGAGGCGTTGTCGACGTCGAGCGTCCACGCTCGCTCGCGGCTGAGGCCCAGGATCTGCTCGGCCATGAGGCGCAGCGTCCCGCCGTGGCTGACGAGGCAGGCGGGCCATGCGTCTCCGGCGAGCAGGTCCTCGAGCGCCGCCTCGAGGCGCGCGCTGACGGCCGCCAGCGGCTCTCCGCCCGGCGGCTGCTCCCGTCCGTGGGCACGCCGCCAGGCGGCGTAGCGCGCGGCGTCGTCCGTCGCCAGCTCGGCGTGGGTGCGCCCCTCCCAGTCGCCCTGACCGATCTCCATCAGCCGCGGCTCGGCCTCCGGCGCCACTGGCCCTCCGAGGCCGGCGGTGATCGCCGCCGCCGTCTCGAGCGCGCGCCGCAGCGAGCTGCTGACGACCCGTGCCGGCCGGTCGCGGTCGACGGCGGCGAGACGGCCGGCGAGCAGCGCGGCCTCGCGGCGGCCCTCGCCGCTCAGTCCCGGGTCGCGGTGCCCCTGGAAGCGGCCCTCGCGGTTCCAGTCGGTGACGCCGTGGCGGACGAGGAGCAGCCGGCGCGTCACCCGACCGCGGCGGGGGCGGGCTCCGTCAGGCGAGGCCGCAGGGAGGCGGCTGCCGCGGCGCGGGCGGCGTCGGCGGCGGCGCGTCCGTCGGCCGGCAGGCCGAGCTCCGAGAGTGCGTCTCCCATCACGCCGACGGCGTCGGCGACATCGTCCGGCCGCACGTCGCCCATGTGCCCGAGCCGCAGGATCCGGCCGGTCCACTTGCCCTGTCCGCCGGCCACCACGAGCCCGCGCGAGCGCATCGCCGGACTCAGGCGCGACCACTCCACGCCGTCGGGCAGCCAGGCGGCGGTGACGGTGCTGGACCGATGCGCCGCCGGCGCCACGAGCCTCAGCCCGAGCGCCTCGAGCCCCGCCCGGGCCCCGGCCGCGACGGCGGCATGCCGGGCCCAGGTCGCCTCGCGTCCCTCCTCTCGCAGGAGCGCGACGCCCACGCGCAGCCCGAACAGGACGCTCACGGCCGGGGTCCACGGCGTCTGGTCCTTGCCGGCCCAGCGGCGCGCCTCGGCGAAGCTCCAGTAGTAGCGCGGCATCCGGGCCGTCTCCTCGGCCACCCGCGCCCGCTCGCCGACGGCGGCGATGGCGACGCCGGGCGAGGCCATGAACGCCTTCTGGCTGGCGCTGACGACGAGGTCGACGCCCCACGCGTCCATCTCGAACGGCATCGCTCCCAGTCCGCTGATGCCATCCACGGTGACCAGCGGCTCGCCGGGTGCTTCGCGGGCGACGGCGGTCAGCTCGCGCAGCGGGTTGGCGACGCCGGTCGAGGTCTCGTTGTGCGTCAGCAGCACCGCGCGATACGGCGGCGAGGAGTTGAGGTGATCGCGGACGACGTTCGGATCCGCGACCTCTCCCCACTCGAAGGCCAGCGGCTCGAGGTCGGCGCCGTACGCGCGCGCGACGGCGGCGAAGCGCTCGCCGAAGGCGCCGATCGACACCCCGAGCACCCGATCACCGGGCGAGAGGGTGTTGACGATCGCCGCCTCCATCGCGCCGGTGCCCGAGCCGGTGAGGAGCAGCACGTCGCCGCTGCTCCCGATCAGCTCGGCGAGGCCGGCGCTCGTCTCGCGCAGCAGCTCCCCAAACTCTGTCCCGCGGTGATCCACCATCGGCTGGGCCTGAGCCCGGCGCACGGCTTCGGGAAGCGGCGTGGGGCCGGGGACGCGAAGGTTCTGCTCCATCGGAGCCCGCATCATAATCGGCCGATGGATCAGCTCTGGCAGATCGGAGGCGCTCTCCTCATCCTGGCGGCCTTCGTCGCGGCCCAGTTCCGGGCGCTCGAGACGTCGTCGTGGCCGTACCTGCTCCTGAATCTCGTCGGGAGCGCGGTGCTCGCCGTCGTGGCGGCCCTGGACCGCGACTGGGGCTTCCTGCTGCTCGAGGCGGTGTGGGCGGTCGTCTCGGCGTGGAGCGTCGCCGTCAAGCTGCGTGGCGGGCGTGCCGCAACGGCGTCGCAGGCCTGAGCCGACGGCCGGCCCGCTGCTGCCGGAGGTCGACGGGCGAGGGGCCCCGCTGGCGGCCCGGATGCGGCCGCGGACCCTCGACGAGTTCGTCGGGCAGGAGCACCTGATCGGGCCCGAGGGCGCGCTGCGACGCGTCGTCCGTCCCGGCTACCTGCCGTCCTTCGTGCTGTGGGGTCCGCCCGGCTCCGGCAAGACGACGCTGGCGCGCCTCGTCGGCCAGATCGCCGGCGGGACGTGGCGACCGATCAGCGCGGTCACCAGCGGGGTCGCCGACATCCGGGCGCTGGTGGCCGAGGCGCGGGCGCTGCGCGAGGCCGGCGGGCGCACGGTGGTCTTCATCGACGAGCTCCACCGGTTCAACAAGGCACAGCAGGACGCACTGCTGCCGCACGTCGAGGACGGGACGATCTGGCTCATCGGCGCGACGACCGAGAACCCGTACTACGAGATCAACGCGCCGCTCCTGTCGCGGATGCGGGTCTATCGGCTCGAGCCGCTCGGCGAGGACGAGCTGCGTCGAATCGTCGAGCGCGCGCTGAGCGACGAGCGCGGTCTCGTCGGCCGCGTACGTCTGGCCGATGGAGCGCTCGAGGCGCTCGTCGACCTGTCCGGGGGCGACGCCCGCCAGGCGCTGAACGTGCTGGAGGCCGCGGCGTCCGCCTGGCGCGGCATCGCCGGGGCGGACGGTCCCGCGGACGGTGACGGCGCCGGTCGCGCCGAGCCGATCACCCGCGAGGCGATCGCCGAGGCCGCGCAGCACCGGCTGCTGGCCTACGACCGCGTCGGCGACCAGCACTACGAGGCGATCAGCGCCTTCATCAAGAGCATGCGCGGCAACGATCCCGATGCCGCCCTCTACTGGCTGGCCAGCATGGTCGCCGGCGGTGAGGACCCGACCTACATCGCGCGCCGGATCGTCATCGCGGCCTCCGAGGATGTCGGCAACGCCGATCCCCGCGCCCTCCAGCTTGCGGTCGCGGCGATGCACGCAGTCGAGATGATCGGCCTGCCCGAATGCGTCTACGCGCTCGCCCAGGCGGCCACCTACGTGGCGAGCGCACCGAAGTCGAACCGCGCCGGCGGCGGCTACTTCGCCGCGCTGGCGGACGTCGAGGAGCGAGGCCGGCTGCCGGTGCCGCTCCACCTCCGCACCAGCGCGCACCGGCGCCTGACGCGCGAGCAGGGCTACGGCCGGGGATATCTCTACCCGCACGACTTCCCCGGAGGCGACGTCGACCAGCAGTACCTGCCGGATGCGCTCGTCGGGCGCGTGTACTACGAGCCCTCGGAGGAGGGGCTCGAGCTCAAGATCGGGGAGCGGCTCGGGCGGCTGCGTCGCGCGCGACGCGAGGGTCGCGACCCAGGCTAGGCGCCGAGGCCGACGACCCGGAAGAGGACGAACGCGACCGCCAGCATGACCGCGATGACGGCCGTCAGGACGCCGATGTTACGCAGGTCCCGGACGACGTAGTGGTACTCGGCGCGGGCTCGCTCCGAGAGGACCGAGGAGCCGTAGAGAGACCCCGCCGGTTGGGCGGGGGCACGACGATCGCCCGGGCGCGACTCGGGCCGTCGCTCCACGACCGAGTCGGGCGCCGGCGCGTCGACGGTCGTCGTCGGCGCCCGGGCCGAAGGTGCGGGCCGGGCCGCGGGCGGCGTGCGGCGCACGGGGCGCTGGCGCGACTTGCGGCTCGCCGCCTTGCCTCCTCGCTTCGCCATCGGGCCCTCCTGCTGCGCACGCCGCGACCGGGTGGTCGGGCCGGGTGGGGGCGGTATGATACCAGCCACCCTCCGCGGCCCCACCGACCGCCCACGAGCGATGCCGTGCCCGAGCTGAACCGTCTCCTCGCCGACAACCTCGCGCTCGCCTTCGCCGCCACCGCCGCCATCGTCGCCCTCGTGCTGCTTGCCGTCGTCGTGCTCGCGGCCCGTCTGGGCCGCGCCACCCGGCGTTACGAGGCGCTTGTGCGCGCGGTCGAGCCCGGTCCCCTCGGCGACGTTCTCGAGGCGCACGTCGCGCGGGTGAGCAGGGCGCTGCTGCGACTGGACGAGCTTGAGCGGCTGCATCGCACGCTGGACGACCGCTCGGGCGGAAGCCTGCGGCACGTCGGCGTGGTGAGGTTCAACCCCTTCGACGACACCGGTTCCGATCAGAGCTTCGCGATCGCGCTGCTCGACGACCGTCGGGACGGGGTCGTCATCAGCAGCCTGCACGGCCGGAGCAGCACGCGCGTGTTCGCCAAGCGGGTCGAGAACGGAGAGTCACGTCACGCGCTCTCCGACGAGGAGCGCCAGGCGATCCGCGTCGCGCTCGACCGCGAGGACGCAGCGCCCGCCATCGCGCGTGCCGGCTGACGCCGCCGACCGCCAGCGCAGGGCCGCCGAGCGGCGGCTGCTCGCCGCGCTTCGTCGCTTCCACCGGCGGCAGCCGCTGACCCACGACATCCGGACCGATGCGCTCCTTGCGCTGGTGCGCGAGGAGGACGCGGCGCCGAGGCCGCCCAGCCACCGCGGCGCCGGGCCGCTGCTGCTCGACGACGACGAGCTGCGAGCGGTCGTCGACGACCTCGTGGAGCGCGGCGAGCTGGAGCGCAGCGGGCGGCGGGTCCGGCTCGCCGGGCAGGGACCGCGGCTCGATGCGGCGATGCGCGAGCGGATCGATCGCCTGCTCGAGGGCCTGCGCGACGCGGGATTCGAGCCGCCGCGGGTCGAGGCGGTCGCCTCACGACTCGGCGTGCCGCCCGCGCTCGTCGACGGGCTGCGCCGCTCCGGCCATCTCGTGTCGGTGGCCCCGGGGATCGACTACCCGCGTGAGGTCTGGCAGGAGCTGCGCGCGCGCATGGTGCGGCTCGCGCAGCACGGGCCGCTGACCATCCCGCGCGTCCGGCACGAGCTGAGGACGAGCCGGCGCTATGCGGAGGCGGTCCTCGACGCGGCCCGGCGGGAGGATGACCGCCATGGACCGCGACCGCGTCGCCCTGGCGGTCACGACCGGCCGCGCTGACGGCGCGGCGCGGGTGGGCCCGAAGCCACCGAGCGAACGCGACAGACGAGGTGTCCGGTAAGCGCGCGATAACGGTTCGGTGCAGCACCCGTGGGCTACCATCGAGGCCGTGCCAGCGGCAGCGCCGAGCCCGAACCAGCTCCCCATCTTCGAGGAGCTGGTTGCCCCGCCGCGGCGTCCGACCCGCCCTCACCTGCGCGTCCAGCCGCCGCTCCTCGGCGACCTCACCGCCCGGCAGCGGAGGGCCGTGACGCACGGCGACGGGCCGCTGCTCATCGTGGCCGGAGCGGGGACCGGCAAGACGACGGTCATCACCCGGCGCATCGCGTGGCTCATCGCCGAGAAACGGGCCCGGCCATCGGAGATCCTCGCCCTGACCTTCACGGAGCGCGCGGCCGAGGAGATGGCCGAGCGGGTGGATCGGCTCGTCCCGTACGGGCACAACGACGCCGTCATCTCGACCTTCCACGCCTTCGGCGACCGACTGCTGCGGGAGCACGCGCTCGAGGCCGGCCTCTCGGACCGCTCGACGGTCCTCTCGCGCGCCGAGCAGCTCGTCTTCCTGCGCGAGCGGCTGTGGGAGCTGCCGCTCGACCGGTTCCGTCCGCTCGGGGATCCCACGCGCTTCCTGGATGCCCTCGTGACGCTCATCAGCCGGCTGCGGGACGAGGACGTCACGCCGGAGGAATATGCGCACGCGGCGCGGGAGCTCGCCCGCAGGGCGGCCGCGCGCCCGGATGACGCCGCCCTCGCCGAGGAAGCGGCCCGCCACGCGGAGCTCGCGGCGGCGTACGACGCCTACGAGCGCCTGATGCGTCAGCACGACCGGCTCGACTTCGGGGACCAGGTGAGCCTGGCGCTGCGGCTCTTGCGCGAGCACCCACGCGTGCTCGAGGGCGAGCGTGGCCGCTTCCGCCACATCCTCGTCGACGAGTTCCAGGACACGAACCACGCCCAGTGGGAGCTGGTCAAGCTCCTGGCGGCGCCGCACTCGAACGTCACCGTGGTCGGTGACGACGACCAGAGCATCTACCGCTTCCGGGGCGCCGCCCTCTCGAACATCCTCGGATTCCGCGCCGCATATCCGAAGGCGGCCCGCGTCGTCCTGGTCGACAACTTCCGCAGCCGGCAGCCAATCCTGGATGCCGCGCACCGGCTCATCGCGCACAACGGCCCCGAGCGACTGGAGGCGCGCGAGGGCCTCGACAAGCGGCTCCGGTCTCGCATCAGCGGGACGCGGGTGGCGGCGGACGCACCCATCGAGCTGCTCTCGTTCGCCACCGCCTCGGACGAGGCGGACGCCGTGGCGGACCGCATCGGCGCCGGGCTCCGGGCGGGGCGGCGCGCCGGCGATCACGCCATCCTGGTGCGTGGCAACCGCGACGCCGATCCGTTCCTGCGGGCACTCAACATGGCTCGCATCCCGTGGCGCTTCTCCGGGACGTCCGGGCTCTATCGCCAGCCGGAGGTCCGCGTGCTCGTCAGCTTCGTGCGAGCCGTCAGCGACCCGGGCGACTCGGTGAGCTGCTACGACCTCGCCACGAGCGAGATCTTCGGGCTGGCCCCGGAGGACGTCGCCATCGCCCTCAACCGCGCCTCGCGCCGGCGCATGCCGCTCGAGGCGGCGCTGCGCGAGGCGGTGGAGCGCCCCGAGGACGCGCCGTTCAGCCGGCGCGCGGTGGAGGTCGTCCAGCGCCTGCTCTCGCAGATCGACCGGCATCGTGCGCTCAGCACCCAGCGCAGCTGCGGTGAGCTGATCTACGGCTTCGTGACCGGCACGGGCTGGCTCGGCCGGCTCGCCGCGGAGGCGCGCGAGACGGGTGACGAGCGGCTCCAGAACGTCGCGCGCTTCTTCGAGATCGTGAGGCGGCAGGGGAGCGTGCTGCGCGACGACCGGCTGCCGTTCCTCGCCGCGCAGCTCGATACGCTCATCGAGGCTGGTGACGACCCCGCCACCGCCGACGCGGAGCCCGACGGCGGGGATGCGGTCCAGGTCCTGACCTATCACAAGGCGAAGGGGCTGGAGTTCCCGGTGGTCTTCATGGTAGGCCTCGTCGACGAGCGGTTCCCGAGCCGCGACCGGCGGGACCGCCTCGAGCCGCCCGACGCGCTGCTCCGCGATCCCATCCCCGCCGGCGACCACCACCTGGCCGAGGAGCGGCGCCTCTTCTACGTCGGCATGACCAGGGCACGGGAGGAGCTGGTGCTGACGTGGGCCGCGGATTACGGCGGCCGCCGCGCGCGTCGCATGAGCCAGTTCATCGGCGAGGCGCTCGACCTGCCGCCGGCCACGCCGCTCGAGGTGCTGCGGCCGAGCGTCGTGGAGCGGCTCGCACGACACGAGGGCCGGGCGCGGGCCGTCGCGCCGACACCGCGGACGCGCGTGTCGGATCGACTCCTGACCCTCAGCTACCACCAGGTGAACGACTACCTCGAGTGCCCGGCGCGGTACCGCTACGCCCACGTCGTGCGGATCCCGACGGCCGTCTCGCACCAGCTCGTCTACGGACGGGCGGTGCACGCGGCGGTGCAGGCCTACCACCGCCGCCAGCTGACGGGCGGCTCGATGAGCCTGCCCGAGCTGCTCGCCGAACTGGACGCGGCCTGGGAGTCGGTCGGTTTCCTCAGCCGCGCTCACGAGGAGGCGCGCCGCGCCGCGGCCCGTGCGGCCCTCGAGCGCTTCTGGAGCGCGCAGCAGCGAGATCCGGCGCGCCCCGCGGCTATCGAGCAGGAGTTCACCGTGCGGTTCGGGGCCGATCGCCTGCGCGGGCGGTACGACCGGGTCGACATCGACGACGACGGTCGCGTCCGGATCACCGACTACAAGACGAGCGACGTGCGCGACCCGGCCACCGCGGCCCGGCGCGCGCGCGAGTCTCTCCAGCTGTCGGTCTACGCGCTCGCCTGGGAGGCGCAGCACGGCAGCCTGCCAGACGCGCTCGACCTCCACTTCGTGGAGTCGGGGCTGGTCGGGACGAGCGCGCCGAGCGAGAAACGCCTGGCGCGCGCCACCGGGCAGGTCGGCGAGGCGGCCGAGGGGATCCGCGCGGGACGTTTCGGCGCCACGCCCTCGCCGATGCGCTGCGGCTACTGCCCGTTCCGCGAGATCTGCCCAGACGCGTCGCGGTGACATCCCGCCAGCGCCTGATCGTCGCCGCGGTGGCCGGCGCGGCCCTCGTCGCCCTCGTCGCGCTCGTCGCGTTCGCCGCGATCGCGTGTCCAGGTCCCGCCCCCGGCCAGCCGTGTCTGGAGGCGGGCCGCAACCGCGTCGTCGTGGTCGCCCTCGCCGCGCTGTCGGTGGGGCTCCTCGTCACGCCGTTCGCGTTCCTGGCCGAGTTCGCGGCCAGGCGGCGCATCGTGTACCGGGGCGCGTGGGTGCGCGCGGTGCGTCGAGGCGTGCTCGCCGCGGCGCTGGTGGCCGCGCTCGCGGGGCTCCGTCTGGCCGGCGCCGTCACCGTCCCGGTCGCCGTCTTCGGCGTGCTGCTCGCGATCCTCGCCGACCGGCTCCTCGCCCGGCTCGAGGCGTGAGTGGCGCCCACACCCCGGCGAGCGACATCTTCGCCGGACAGCCGGCCGACGCCGATCTCCTCGCCGAGATCTACGACCTCGAGCACGACGAGATCCGCGAGGACCTCGTCTTCTACCGCGAGATGGTCGGCCGGGCGCGGGGCGCGGTGCTCGATCTGGGTTGCGGCTCCGGGCGCCTGCTCGCGGCGTTCTTCGAAGGCGGCGCCCGCCGCGTGCTCGGCGTCGACGGCTCGGCCGCCCTCCTGCGCCGGGCGAGGGCGCGCATCGCGGCGGACCCTCGCCTGCGTGTCCCGGCGGCCGAGGGGCGGCTCGTGCTGCGGCGCGGCGACGTGCGCCGGCTGCGGCTGCGGGAGCGCGCCGACCTGGCGGTGTGCGCGGGGGTGCTCGCGCACCTGGACGGGCCCGACGACGCGCTCCGGATGCTCCGAGCCGCAGCACGCGGCCTGGCGCCCGGTGGGCTGCTGATCGTGGACACCCTCGGGCCCGGCGCCCTCCCCACCCGCGACCTGCCGCTTTCGCTCGACTGGCGCCGGAGCCTGCGTGGGCGCGAGGTCGTTCGCCGCAGCGAGCTGACCCGGCGCGTGGCGCCAGACGGACTGCGCGTCGTCTACTCCACCCTGACGGACACGCCGCGACCCGATGGTACGATAGCGCGGCTTCCGGCCAGCTACCGGCTCTGGTACCCCTCTCCTGCAGCGATCGCGGGCCTCGTGCGCGATGCGGGGCTGGTGGTCGAGGCCACATACGGGTCGCACGACCTCGAGCCGCTCGACGAGACGAGCGAGCGATGCATCGTCGTCGCGCGGCGGGGGACGAGTCCGGGCCCGTTGCCCGGACGCATCTCACGGGTGAGGAGGGGCAGTGCCGGCTGAACAGATCCGTCTGCTGCTGGTGGAGGACGTGCCTCAGGTCGCCTCGCACGTGCGCTCGCTCCTCAACGCCCAGTCGCAGATCAAGATGCTCGACGTCGTGACGACCGGTGATCGGGCGGTCGGCGCGGTCACGGAGCTGAAGCCCGACGTCGTCATCGTCGACGCTCTGCTCCAGGGTCGGGTCAGCGGCGCCAGCGTGGCCGAGGGCATCCGCCGCGCCGAGCCGCAGGTCGGGGTGGTGATGCTGACCGTCCCCCAGAACCCGGTGCGCGAGGACCCGTCGCGCGGCATCGACGCCGTCCTCAAGATGCCGTTCAGCGGCTTCGACCTCACGACTCTGATCCGCCGCATCGCCGAGGAGCGGGCGGTCGAGGCGGCTCGCGTCGGATCGCTCGTGATCAGCCTCTTCTCGCCGAAGGGCGGCGTCGGGCGCACGACCCTCGCCTACAACCTCGCGGTCGCGCTGTCGGGGGGCGGCCAGGAGAAGGTCTGCCTCTTCGACGGATCCCTGCAGTTCAGCGACCTCCGCGGTCTGCTCCGCGTGCCGGCGAACGCGCCGTCGATCCTGAACCTGCCGACCGACCGGATCCGCGAGTCCGACGTCACCGAGATCGCGTGGCGCGACCCGTCCGGCATCGACCTGATCCTCGCCCCGCCGCGGGTCGAGATGGCCGAGATGGTGACGCTGCGCGACATCGAGAAGGTGCTCTCGCTGCTGCGACAGCTCTACAGCTTCGTGATCGTCGACACGCGGGCGGCCCTGAGTGACGATGTCCTCGTCTTCCTCGACGCCAGCGACTACATCATCCAGGTGCTCACCTTCGACGCCATGGCGATCCGAGCCCTGGCGATGGCCGGCGAGACCTTCGCCGCCATCGGCTATCCGGCCGACAAGCTGCTCACCCTGCTGAACCGGGCCGATGCCTCCGGCGGCTTCAGCGTCGCCGAGGTCGAGCACGCGCTCGGCACCCCGATCGACTTCCAGGTCGTCTCGGACGGGCGGCTGGTCCTCTCGGCCAACAACGAGGGCCTGCCGTTCGTCACCTCCGCCCCCGACGCGCCGATCAGCGCGGCAATCCGCCAGATCGCGTCCGCCCTCGCGGCCCAGCTCGAACAGCGAACGCCGGCGCTGGCCCGGCGCTGACCTCCCACCCGGTGGAGCGCCGAGCCGACCCGCGCCCGATCGCCGTCTTCGACTCCGGCGTGGGCGGCCTGACCGTTCTGTCCGAGATCCGCCGCCGGCTCCCGGCCGAGTCGACGGTCTACCTAGGCGACAACGCCCGCACGCCGTACGGCCCGCGGCCCGCCGAGGAGGTGCGCAGCTTCACGCTGGAGTGCGTCGGCTGGCTCCTGGACCAGGACGTGAAGCTGCTCGTCCTGGCCTGCAACACCGCCACCGCGCGCGCCCTGGAGCCCGTCCGGGAGTCGTCGGACGTCCCCGTCGTCGGCGTGGTGCGCCCCGGCGCGGTCGCCGCCGCGGCGGCCAGCCGCACCCGGCACGTCGGCGTCATGGCCACGGCAGGAACGGTCCAGTCCGGCGCCTACCCGGCCGCCATCGTCGAGGCCGATCCGCGGGTGCGAGTGGCGCAGCAGGCGTGCCCCGAGCTCGTGCCCCTGGTCGAGTCGGGGGCCCTCGATGGGCCGCGGGTCGAGGCGACGGTCGACGGCTACCTCGCGCCCCTGTTCGCGAGCGATCCCGCCATCGACACCCTGCTGTTGGGCTGCACGCACTACCCGTTGCTGCGTCCGGTGATCGAGCGGTACGCCGGCGACCCGGTGACCGTCGTCGACTCGGCCTTCACCACCGCGCTCGCCGTCGAGGACCTGCTGGACGCGCTCGGGACCCGGACCGGCCCGACCGCCGACGCCGGCCCGCCGGCGCACCGCGTCGTGACGACCGGCGACGTCGCGTCGTTCAGCGCGGTCGCCCGCCGGGTTTTCGGCGCGGAGCTGCCGGCGGTCGAGCCGGCGTCGGTGTCATCGGTCCTGCCGTAGACTCCCGCCCATGAATCGCACTCCCGGCCGCCTGGGGATGGGGATCGTGGTGGGCAGCCTGTTCGCGGTCGGCGCGGCGGTCGCGCAGCGCGAGCTGCTGCGACGCGCCGGCACGCGCCTCCTGGACTGGGACGCGGTGCGCGACATCGCCCGCCGACGGCTCGGCGACCACGCCGCTCCGCTGGATCCGCGGGAGCGGGCTCGCGCGGAGGACTTCTACCGCGCCGAGCTGCTGCGGATCGAGCCGGTGGTCGCCGACGAGATCGGCGCCGGCCTGCCCCGAGCGCTCGAGGTGCCTGCCGTCGTCGACCGGCTCGAGTGGATCGACCTCAACATCGAGACCTTCCGCCACCTCTTCGGGCGCGTCGAGCGCCTCGTCCTGGAGCAGCAGCTCGGTCCCGACACGGCGGGGCGCGCGCTGTCGCGGATCGTGAACCGCCAGATCGGCAACCAGCAGCTCGGGCTGCTCCTGTCGTTCCTCGCTCGCAAGGTGCTCGGCCAGTACGACGTCAGCCTGCTGGCCGCCAGTCCGGCCGTCCGTGGGCGGCTGTACTTCGTCGAGCAGAACATCGTCGCCACGGCGAGCGCGCTGCGCATCCCGCTGCGCGACTTCCGCACCTTCATCGCGCTGCACGAGGCGACGCACGCCTTCGAGTTCGAGGCGTACCCCTGGCTCCGGCAGCACTTCGCCGACCTCGTGGCGGAGTCGGTCGAGCGGTTCGCCGCCGATTCGGGCGGGATGGTCGGACGCCTTCGACAGGCGCTCGGCGGCGGCGAGGGCCACTGGCTCGAGCGGATGATGACGACCGAGCAGCTGCGAACCTTCCAGCGGACGCAGGCCCTCATGAGCCTGCTGGAGGGATACTCGAACCACGTCATGAACGCGGCCGGCGCGCGCCTCATCTCAGGCTTCGAGACCGTTCACGAGCGCTTCGAGCGCCGCAACGAGCGACGTGGACCGCTGGAGCGGGCGTTCCTGCGGCTCACCGGCCTCGACCTGAAGATGGAGCAGTACCTCGCCGGCGAGCGGTTCGTCGACGCGGTGATCGCGGCCCGCGGGCGCGACTACCTCAACCGGGTGTGGGCCGGTCCGGAGACGCTGCCCACCCTCGAGGAGATCCGCCAGCCGCAGCGCTGGATCGCGCGCGTCGACCGGAGGAGCGCGGCCTGAGCCCATCGTCCGGCGAGCTGGTCGTGCTCGTCACCCCGATCTTCGGCGCACCGCTCGAGTCGGAGCAGCTGGATCGGATCAACTCGCTGGACGGGGTCAGGTGCGTCGCCCTCTCGCCGGACGGTCGCATCCACGGCGGCGAGGAGGATCTCGCCCGCGCCGAGGTCCTGCTGCGCGGCGGCATCGCGGCCGCCACCTTCGATCACCTGCTCGCCCGCGCGCCGGGGCTGCGCTGGGTCCACTCCGTCTCGGCCGGCGTCGAGCGCGTGGTCACGCCTCAGGCGCGCTCCCGCGGCGTCATCGTCACGAACGCGCGCGGGGTCTTCAGCCGACCGATCGCCGAGTACATCGTGATGATGATCCTGGCCCTCGCCCGCCGGCTTCCGCAGCTGCTCGAGCTCCAGCGCGAGCGCACCTGGCAGCCGCTGCGCGGCCGGGAGCTGGCCGAGCTGACCGTCGGAATCATCGGCTATGGCAGCATCGGTCGGGAGGTGGCGCGCCTGCTCGCGCCGTTCGAGGCACGCGTGCTCGCGACCCGGCGCCACCCGGAGCGCGGGTCGGCGGAGCCGAACGTCGAGGTCCTGGGAGCAGACCGCCTGGACGACCTGCTGCGCGCCGCCGACGTCATCGTCGTGGCGGCGCCGCTGACCGACGCGACCGCCGGCCTCATCGGCGCCCGCGAGCTCCAGGACATGCGGGAGGACGCCTGGCTCATCAACGTGGCGCGCGGCCGCCTGGTCGACGAGTTCGCGCTGCGGCGGGCGCTCGAGGCCGGGTGGATCGGCGGCGCCGTGCTTGACGTGTTCAACGATGAGCCGCTGCCCCCCGACTCGCCGCTCTACGAGACGCCGAACCTCATCGCCACACCGCACACCAGCTGGGCCAGCGACCGGGTGATCGATCGCAGCATCGACCTGTTCATCGAGAACCTGCGCCGATACCGCGCGGGCGAGCCGCTGCGCAACGTCGTCGACCTCGACGCCGGTTACTGACCGTCCTCGCGGATGCAGGTCACGATCGTCGGGCTGCCCGGCGCGGGCAAGACGACCGTCTTCAACGCGCTGACCGGCGCCCACGCCGAGACCGGCATCTACTCGGGCGGTCGCGCCGCGCCGAATGTCGGCACCGTCAAGGTCCCCGATCGCCGCCTGGATGCGCTCTCGGCCCTGTACCGCCCGCGCAGGACGACCCCGGCCGACGTGACGTACGTGGACGTCGCCCTCGCCGAGGGTGCCGCCCGCGAGGGAAGCGCCCCACCGGACGTGCTCGCCCAGATCCGCAACGCCGACGCGCTGCTCCACGTCGCCCGCGCCTTTCCCGACCCGGCGTCCGGGGCGCCGGCCGAGCCGTGGCGAGACGTGGCCGAGCTCGACGCCGAGTTCGCAGTGGCGGACCTGCTCGTCATCGAGAAGCGCCTCGAGCGGCTGAGGACCGCCGGCCGGCACGGCTCCGCCGCCGAGCGGGATCAGGCCGCGCGCGAGGAGGTGCTGCTCGGCCGCCTGGAGCCGGAGCTCTCCGAGGGCCGGCCGCTCCGCGCCCTCGCGCTGGAGCCCGACGAGGAGCGGCTGCTGCGTGGCTTTCGCTTCCTGACCCAGAAGCCGGTGCTGGTCGTGCTCAACATCGACGACGCCCGTCTCCCCGACGCCGCGGCGCTGGAGAACGAGGGTGCCGCCCGCTACGGCGCGCCACTCAGCCACGTGGCGGCCCTGGCCGGCAAGATCGAAGCGGAGCTGATGGAGCTCGCGCCCGACGACGCCCGCGCCTTCATGGACGAGCTCGGGATCGCCGAGCCGTCGCGGGGACGCGTGATCGCGCTGACCTACCGCCTCCTCGGGCTCATCAGCTTCTTCACCGTCGGCGAGGACGAGTGCCGGGCGTGGACGCTCCGCACCGGCTCTACGGCCGTCGACGCCGCGGCGGCGATCCACAGCGATCTGGCGCGCGGGTTCATCCGCGCCGAGGTGATCGAGGTCGACGAGCTGCTCGAGCTCGGGTCGTTCGCCGAGGCCCGGAAGCGGGGAGTGCTGCGGTCCGAGGGAAAGGGCTACGCCGTCAGGGACGGCGACGTCATCCAGGTGCTCTTCAACGTCGGCCGCTGAGGCGCGCCGCGCGTGCGTCGCAGGCGACCCGAGGACGGGCGAGCGCTACGAGCGCTCCAGCTCGACCACGATGCTGCGGTAGTCCGCGCTGGTGTCGACCAGGAAGGTGTCCTCGTCCTCGAGGCCGACGCTCATGCTGGCGCGCAGCTTCTCGTCGGCGATGTACGTGAAGCCGTGCCGGCGCTCCAGCTCGCGCGCGATCGCCTCGGCCAGGCTGTCCTCCTCGAAGCTGTCGACCACCGCCGCGCGCGCCTCGCGCACCACCGCCTCGAACGCCTCGGGCGCGTAGTCGCGCTCGCTCACCAGCAGGGCGTCCGTCATCAGGTCGGTCGCGCCCTCGTGGAGCTCGTAGAAGTAGAGACGCGCCACGGGCCGATGATAGGCCGATGCCCGGACCTCCGCCTCCCCTCGACCTGATCGTGGTCGGCGGGCTCACCGTCGATCGCTTCGCGGACGGCACCAGCACGCCCGGCGGATCGGTGCTCCACGCCACCCGCGCCCTGGCGGGGCGCGCCGCCCTGGGCGCCATCACCGTCGCGGGGCCCGAACCCGAGGCCGACGACGGGCGGCGCATTCTGGAGCGAGCGACGACTCGTGCGACGTGCCAGCCGGCGGACGCATCGATCACGTACCGGCACTCGGAGACCGCCGCCGGCCGGCGCCTCTGGCTCGAGCGTGCCGGGGGCCGAATCTCGCTCGATGCCGATGCCGCCCAGCGCTGGACGGCGGCCGCGATTCTGTTGGCGCCGGTCGCCCGAGAGCTGGACTCCTCGGCGCTCGCCGGCTGGCCGACCGGGCCGCTGAGGGCGGCGATCCTCCAGGGATGGCTGCGGTCGGCCGATGAGGGCGGCGAGGTTCGGCCGCGGCGACTCGACGAGCTCGAGCGCGATCTCGCCGAGGGGATCGCGGCGCTCGACGTGCTGGTGGCCAGCCGCGAGGATCTCCGCGCCGAGGCCGGCGACCCCTGGCGGCAGCTCGCCGCCCTTCGCTCCGCCGTCGGGCCACGGCCGCTGCTGATCGTGACCGACGGGGCGGGCGGCGCGTGGATCGACGACCACGGCGGCACACGGCACCTCGCCGTGCCGTACCGCGTCGATGGCGTGCCGACGGTCGGCGCCGGGGATGTCTTCGCGGCGGCGCTCGCCGCCGGCGGCCGCGTGGGCGACCTGCGCTCAGCGCACAGCGTCGATCGACGGGTCGCGGGGGCGATGCGCACCGTCGCCGACATGCTGGCGGCTCGGCGTCGGTGAGCGCGGAGCGCGTCCCCTCCGGCCCTCCGCCTGCCGCCCGTCCGGGGCGGCTACGCCACGCGGCGCCCGTCGGCGCCCGCCCGGCGCTCCGAGGCGGCGACCCACCGGCGCAGACGACGCAGTCGACCCTCGACGACGACCCGCATCCGGGCGAGCTCGTCAATTGAGCCGCCACGACCGAGCGCGAAGGCCAGGTCGAGCACCCGCGATGCCGCGGCCGCCGCGTCCATCGCGCCGCGCAGGTCACCCCGGCGGCGTTCGCGGATGCGAGCGACCTCGACCCAGGCGGCCGCGGCCTCCACCGATGCGCGCCGAGTCGCCGCGCGCCACATCGCCTCGGCGCGGTCGACCTCGCCCGCCGCCAGGAGCAGGCGACCGGCAAGCCTCCGCAGGCGTCGACCCTCCGCCGCGTCGCCGCGGCCGTCCGAGGCGCCGACCGCCTCTTCCAGGAGCTCCGCGGCGTCGTCCGTCCTCCCGGCGCGCAGCAGGTCGAGCGCCATACCGTGGGGGTCGAGGACGTCGGCCTCGCGCCAGCCACCGGCGCGCAGGCGGCACAGCTCGGCCTCGAGCAGCGCGAGGCTGACCACGTCCTGGAGGTTGTGATCGAGGACCTCGCCCAGGACGTCGGGGGAACCGCCGCCGAGGTAGTTGAAGTAGCGCGCCGGGACCTCGCTGCCCGGGCAGTCGGACGCTCTCCGGACGCCGAGCACGCCCGCCTCGATGTCAGCGAGGCGCGCACCGCCGAGCGCGCGGCGGAAGAGCCGCCGCGCATCCGGCAGCAGGTCGTCGTGGAGCGCAGGGAGCCTGGCATGCTCGCCGAAGAGGCCGTTGACGGTCAGGCGCGTGGTGAGCATCGGCAGGTCGAACGCGCGTCCGTTGTAGGTCACTACCCGTGCCACCGCGCCGAGTGCCGCCATGAGGGATCGCAGCAGGGCCCGCTCGTACGGGTAGTCGGGAAGGAGGAACTGGCGCACGAGCATCCGATCGCCCTCGAGCGTCGCCACCCCGGCGAGGAAGATGACCGTCCCGCTGCCCGTCGACAGGCCGGTCGTCTCGGTGTCGAAATAGCCGGCGCGCGAGCGCGACCGGAGCGTCCCCAGCACCGCGTCGGGCAGCGGCACCCGACGCTCGACGACCAGCGCCCGGCCATGCTCGCAGACCTCGGTCCGCGCATCGAACCAGCGGGCGAGTCGCGCGACGCGGTCGTCGGCGGCCCGCCGCGTGACGACCGGCGCGGGACGCCCGCGAACGGCTGCGAGCCGGTCGGCGAGCGATCGTGCGGGAAGCACGGCTCAGGTCATTCCGGCGAGCAGCTGGGCGACGGTCGCCTTCCCCCGCGCACCGACCTCGATCGCCGGCCCGACGCAGGCCGGGCAGCCGTCCGCGCAGGGGCACGACTCGACCGCCCCCCGGCAGGCGCGGAGCAGCTCATCGGTCAGCGTGAAGAGGCGCTCGGTGAGGCCGACCCCGCCCGGAACGGCGTCGTAGAGGTACAGCGTCGGCCGGCCGGTGAAGGGCGCCTGCACCTGCGCCAGCACCCCCACGTCGCGCGGGTCGCACATCAGCAGCAGCGACGCGGTCGTGCGCGCGACCCGCGCCAGCCCGATGAGCGCCCCGTCCAGCGTGTCGCGGTGGTACCGGTTGACGAGCTCCGCCCGCGGCACCAGCCAGCAGGCGGTGGTGTGCATCTCCTGCTCGGGGATGCTGATCGAGCCCCACCCGACGTTCTCGTGGGTGTGGAACTTGATCTTCTTGAACATGGTCACCTTCCAGGCGACCATCACCTCGCCGCGCTGGCGCCTGCCGGCGGGCGCCTCGTCGGCCTCGTCGAAGACCTCGAGCACCTTGAGCGTGATGCCGAGGTCGGCATCGGTGTAGTAGTCGACGTCGGTGCGCGTGACGTACGCCTTGCGCTCGTCCCAGTCCAGGCGGTCGACGTGGTGCTGCACGCCCTCGTGGATGTAGATCGCCTTCTCGTGGACGAGGAGCGGCGCCGCGAACAGGTCGATCTCGCCCAGCACCCGGTGCCGGTCGCCGGTGGTGTCGACGATGACGACGTTCTCCGGGGCACCGGTGCGCAGGCTGAAGGTGCTCGCCGGGAAGTTCTCGTGGCTCCAGTAGTACCGATCGTCCTCGGCGCGGCGCACGTAGCCGTCCTCCTCGAGGACGTCGA
>DATADA010000143.1:0-8338 GCA_036258775.1 Candidatus Limnocylindria bacterium
GCGCCGCGATGCCGGGAGGCTCGGGAGGGAGCGGCCGCTTCCGCTTGGATCCCCGCCCGCGGGCTATCCTGAGGCGTGCTCACGGGGCTCCGAGCGCTCGTGCGGGCCACGCGGGCGGCCGTCGGCGTACTGAGCGTTCTCGCCAGCCTGTCCGGCGCCGTCATCGGCCTCCAGCTGCTGAGACTGCGCCGGATGGAGTTCCTGCCGGGCTACCCCGGGTTCTGGATCGATCACACCGCCACGCCGGCCGGCTCTCCGGTCCCGGGTGGCCGCACGCTGCGCCTCGTCGTCTACGGCGACTCGACCACACGCGGCGTCGGCGTCGCTCGCGCCGAGGACTCGCTCCCCTTCCTGCTCGCGCAACGCATCGCCGATCGCCGCCGCCAGCCC
Organism: Candidatus Limnocylindria bacterium; assembly: GCA_036258775.1. Classification (GTDB taxonomy): domain Bacteria; phylum Chloroflexota; class Limnocylindria; order QHBO01; family QHBO01; genus DATADA01. The sequence goes on from DATADA010000143.1 coordinate 391, forward strand.
GTGCGCGTCGTCTCCTTCGGCTGGGCGGGGGCGCGAGCCGCCGACGTGCTGCGTGATCAGATCCCGCGCTCCCTCGCATGGCACCCGGATGCGGGGGTGCCGCGGCTGCCCGGCGCCGACTTCGTCGCCGTCGTCATCGGCGCCAACGACGCCACGCACAGCACCCCGCTGCGCGAGTTCCGCGCCTCCCTCCGCCACGCCTTCGACGAGATCCGCCGCACCGCCCCGGACGCGGAGGTCGTGCTGGCCGGCGTCCCGCGCCTGCGCGGCGCGCTGCGGCACCTGGAGCCGCTCGTCGTGCTGGCCGACAGCTGGGGACGGCTGCTGGCCCGCATCGGCTGGCAGGAGGCGTCGGCGGCTGGCGTCCGATTCGCCGATCTCGCCACCCGCCTGCGCCCGATGGCCGCGGACGAGGCGCTCTCGTCGGACCGCTTCCACCCCTCGGCGAGAGGCTACGGCGCGTGGGCGGACGTGATCGCGGAGGCGCTGCTCGGGCCGGCCGAGGAGGCGGTCAGCCGGGCAGGCCCGCCGGGCGGCGACGCGGGAGCCCGACTCGACCGAGGCGGCCGACCAGCGAGCCGAGCTCGGACCGGAGCAGCTCGCCCCACGGCGTCTTCACCGTCCCGACCACCGGGTAGCGGCCGGTGAACAGCTCCCGGGCGAGCTCGCCGCGCGCGGGGTACTGACCGGGCTCCCACTCCATGGCGTAGAAGATGGCGCCCTCCGGGCCCTGTCGTGACGAGCGCACGACCGCCCACAGCGGGATCTCGCCGGACCCGAGGTCGACGCTCACCATGTGGCGATCGCCGTGCAGCCGCCGGCGGGTGGCGAGCAGCGCACCGCCGACCGAGAGGTCATGGGCGACGCACGGCTCACCGTCGAGCGTCGCGGGACGGTCGACGGCGAAGCGCACCGCCGCCCGCCGTTCGGCGGCGTAGCGGAGCGAGCGGACACGGCCGATGGCGAGCCACACCAGGAGCGCGTTGAAGACGAGCCACAGGAGCGCGCCGCGCGCAGCCCATTCCTCCTCGTACTCCATCGGGAAGAGACCGGCCGCCGAGAAGAGGTACACCGCCGCGCCGATCACCGACAGGCCGAGGATGAGCCGCAGGGGCTTCGGCGGCTCGACGCGCCAGCGGCGCGACGCCATGCGCCCCTTGGGCGTCACGCGGAACTTGGGGGCGCGCGGCACGAAGAGGGTCGTGGTGGCCACCAGATTCGGCGTCATCCGGACCAGCTCGAAGACGACTGACAGGATCGGGCGGTATGCGCCGCGCCCGAGCAGGTACATGGCGCCCTGCTGCAGCGCATAGGTGGCGGCAAAGAACGTTACGAAGACCCGGCCGTCGGCGAGGATCGGGATCTGTCCCGTGAGCAGCACCGCCGGAGGCAGCAGGAGCAACCCCAGCGTTCGCCAGCTGTCGAACCAGCCGAGCAGCGTCGCCGCGTAGGCGAGCCGCTGGCGGATGGTGAGCCCGCGCACGAAGAGCGGGTTCTCGGTGCGCAGCACCTGCATGGCGCCGGTTCCCCAGCGGTTGCGCTGGAGCTGGTACTGCGCGGCGTCGTCGGCCGCCAGGCCGCGCGCGAGCACCTCGTTGTGGTAGACGCTCTTCCAGCCGCGCCGATGGAGCCGGATGGTGGTGTGGATGTCCTCGGTGACCGTCTCGGTCGCCACGCCGCCGACCTCACGCAGGGCCGAGACGCGCACGAGCGCGTTCGTGCCGCACCAGAAGGCGGCATCCCAGCGGTTCTTGCCCGGCTCGAGGAGCCGATAGAACAGCGTCTGCTCGTGAAACGGCTCGCCGTAGGCCTCGCCCGCGCCGTGCTCGAAGCTCGTGACGTTGTAGAACTCCTGGGGAGTCTGGACCACGGCCACCCGCGGATCCGCGAAATAGCCGAGCGTGTTCTTCAGGAACCCCGGCAGCGGGACGTGGTCGGCGTCGAGGACGCCGATGATGTCGGCGTCGATCATCGACAGCGCGTTGTTGACGTTGCCGGCCTTGGCGTGGCGCCGGTCGGTCCGGGCCACGTAGTTCGCGCCGAGCGCCTCGGCGAGCTCGCGGATCTCGACCCGTCCGCCGTCATCGAGCACCCAGGTCTCGTGCGCCGGCTCGAGGGCGACCGCGGCGCTGATGGTCGGGATCAGGATCTCGGGCCCTTCGTTGAAGGTGGGGATGAGCACCGCGATGCGCGGCTCGGGGTCGAGCCGCCCCCGGCCCGGGTGCCGGTCGACATCCCACAGCGAGTAGGCGAACAGGCCCAGCCCGACCGCCGCGTGGATCTCGAGCACGAGGAGCGGGACGGACAGGTACCAGGCGTCGAGGTTGAGCGTCGACGTCCCGCGCCAGGCGAGGTACGCGACCGTCACCAGCAGGGCCGCGACAGCGACCAGCCGGATCAGCGCGAGGCGCATCGGCGGGTCGGGCGGGCGCAGGCCGGAAGGGTCGGTGCCGGAGGCGGGGATCACGGCGACATGGCATCACCCGGCAGGACCTTCGAACCATGAACTGATGGTCCGGCCACGCCCCGTACATCGGGTGCCGACTGCCTGCACCGGGGCGTGCGCCGGGCGCGTTGCGCGTGCACCCGCCGCGTGCGATTCTTCGCCTGCCCGAGCGGGCGGTATGCCCCCGTCCTGCGCGGCCGCTGGAGTGCTTCGCGGAGCTGCGTTGCGAGCCGCCTGCCTGGTTCCGTTCCTGGTGCTGGCGCTGGTCGCCCTGTTTGACCCTGCCCCGCTGCGTGCGAGCGAGCCGCCGTCGAAGGTGGCGATCATCGTCGGACCCGTCGGTGAGGAGCTGACGCCGGTCTACCTCGCGCTCGGTGAGGAGGCCGCGCGGCGTGCCGAGGAGGCGGGCGCGGTGGCGGCCCGCGCCTTCAGCCCGGAGGCAAGCCCGGAGAACGTGCTGGCCGCGGTCGAGGGCGCGAACATCGTCGTCTACCTCGGGCACGGCATCGGCTTCCCGAACCCGTACAACGACCAGCTCGACCCCATGGTCGTGAACGGCTGGGGGCTGCAGGGCCCGAACGCGCGCGGCACGCACGAGGACTCCTCGCAGGACGGCACGCTGGCCTACTACGGAGAGGCGTGGATCGCAGCCAACGCCCGCCCCGCCCCGGGCTGGGTGATGATCTACTCGAACGCCTGCTACGCCCCCGGCGCGGGCGAGGGGGCGCATCCGCAGGCAAGTCCCGAGGAGGCGGCCGCCCGGGTCGCCGGCTACTCGCGCGCCCCGCTGGCGGAGATGGGCGCGTCGGCGTACTTCGCGACGGACTTCTACGCCGGGGCGGCCGAGCTGATCGGCCAACTGCTGACGCGGCCCGGCATCGCGATGGGGGACCTGTTCGCGTCCGAGCCGCGCTTCGTCGCCGATGGTTTGGCCCGCCACCCTCACCCCCTGGTCGCGGGCGCGGAGGTCTGGCTGCAGCGGAGCGCGTACTTCGACGGCAAGGTGGATTACTGGTACTCGTTCGCCGGCGATCCGACCGCGACCTTCCGCGGCGGCAGCCCGGCGGCGCTGACCGCGGCGCTGCCCGGGGTGTCCCCAGGCGGTGCGGGCGGCCTGCCGACCTCTCGCGTCGCCGCACCCTCCGCACCCTCCGCTCCCCCGCCGCCGATCGTCACGCCGCTGCGCGGCCTCGACGGCGTGGTCGTCGGCAAGGCGTCGCACGGGCAGAACCCCGGCTGGGAGGGCCGCGCCACCGTCACGCTGCCCGCGGAGATCGGCGGTGCCTGGGCCCTTCCCGGGACGCGCCCCGCGGCCGTGGTGGTCTGCGCGGATCGCTGCGCCGCCATCCCTGTCGTCGACGCGTGCCCGTGCGACGTCGGGACGTCGGACCAGCGCGTGGCGAACCTCTCGGACACCGCCTGGTCCCTCGTTTCCGACGCGCCCCTGGAACAGGCGATCGTCGACGTCGTGGTCTACCCGGCCGGCACGGGACCGTCGCCGCCCGCCGCCGCCGGCCCGCCCGCGAGCTGACGCGACTCGTCACCCGCCGAGGTACGGAACGCGTACGGCCGTCGAGCGTCAGCTCACGCTCACCGAGACGGTGTGATGGCCGGTGGCTCCATCGGGCGGTGGGTCGCTGATCTCGGCCGTCTGGATCTGCCCATCGCCATCGGTCGCCCGGACGCGGAGCGTGTGGTCGCCGGCATTCGCCGTCCAGCGGTACACCCACTGGACCCACGTCGCGTCGGAGATCGGCGCGGAGGTTTCGGCCTGCTGCCAGGTGCCCTCGTCGACCTGGACCTCGACTCGGCTGATGCCGCGGTCGGGCGCCCAGGCGATCCCGGCGACGGCGACGGCGCCCGCCGTCACGGATGAGCCCGCGCGTGGCGTGTCGATGCGTGACTGGGTTTTGATCGGCGCCTCCTTGGCCCAGCCCAGCGGGACCCAGTAGGCGTCGAACGCCTCCAGGGTCGTGAGCTCGATCTCGGTCAGCCACTTCGTCGCTGACACGTACCCGTAGAGCCCCGGCACGATGAGGCGCGCCGGGAAGCCGTGTGCGGCGGGGAGCGGCTCGCCGTTCATCGCCACGGCGACCATCGCCTCGCGCTCGTCGGTGGCGACCCAGGCGGTCGGGAATCCGGCGGTCCAGCCGTCGACCGCGCGGCCCACGATCTGCGTGGCCCCGGTCCGCACCCCGGCGCGGTCGAGCAGATCGCGCAGGCGCACGCCCTGCCACAGCGCATTGCCCACGAGGTCGCCGCCGACCTCGTTGCTGACGCAGGCGATCGTCACGTACTGCGCGAACATCGGCATGGCGAGTAGGTCGGCGTACGTCAGCTCGTACGGGCGCTCGACGAGCCCGCGAAGGCGCAGGCGCCAGTCGCTCATGTCCGGCCGCGGCACCAGGAGCGCCGTGTCGATCCGGTAGAAGCGATCGTTCGGGGTGACGAGCGGCGAGAGGCCGTCGACGGCGAGCTGCGCACCGGCCGGCGGTGCTGGGGCGGGCGTCACCGGCTCGGGGACCGGCACGATCGCCGCTCGCTCGAGGCGGCGGTTCTCGACCAGGACCCGGCCCAGCGTCCCGCCGAACGTCGCCATGGCACCGAACGAGACCGCCGTGCCGAGGAAGCGGCGGCGGGCCCAGTTCGGCATCTCGGCCTGCCCGGCGGGCGGTGCGGCGAGGCTCAGCATCCGACGCGTCATCGCGATCGCCACGCCGACCGCGAGAGCGGCGGCCACGACCGCCAGGAATGGGTCGCTCAGCGGGTCGCGCAGGGCGGCCGCCAGTCCGAGCAGCCCGAACGCGGCGAACCCGGCGGCGGCGATGTTCGGGCGGCGGCGCCCGAGGACACCGAGGCCCGCCGCCGCGCTGAGCGCAACCGCCACGACGAGGAGGTTGAGCGCCAGCTTGTCCGCCGTCCCGAAGATGTCGACGACGAGCTGCTTCGCCCCCGGCGGCTGGAGCGAGATGATCAGGTCGCCGATGGCCACCGGCAGCGAGGGCGCGCCCGGCACCACCGCGGCGAACAGCTCCCCCGCGGCGAGCGCCACCCCGCCGCTGATGGCGCCGGCGATCGCGGCGTGGCCAACGCGCGGCTCGCGTGCGGTCGGCGTCCGGACGCCCGACGCGGTGCCCGGCTCACCGGCGGGCGTATCGACGGCGGCCGAGGCGTCCATAGGGCGCAAGTGTGCCCCGTCTCGGCTCGGCCGTCTCCCCCACCCCCCGCATGGCCTGCGCCCGCTCCTGGCGACGCGATCTGCGACGGAGCGGGCGGGCGACGTGTGCCGGCAGCTGGGCTCGGCGTAACTCTCACCACGTGAGGGTTACGACGGGAGCGCGGGTCCGATCAGCGCGAAACGAGCCGTAACTCTCACCAGCTGCGGGATAGAGAGGTCCTCGGCGCTGGTGTCTGCGTAAGCCTCACCGGATGAGAGATAGGCACCGTGCGCTCCCGAGCAGTCACAACGTTTCCTCAGAGTTACGCGCGGCGGGTCGCGACCCGCCACGCGCGGTGGGACGCCGGGATGGGTGCCGGTCCTAGTCGCGCTCTCCCTCGGCCTGGCTGGGGCGCGGCGGGCTCGCCGACGCGTCGAGGTCGCCGCCCTCGGCGGCGCTCGGGTGCGGCGCCCGATCCTCCGACGTCCCGCTCTGCTCGGCGGCGATCTCGGACTCGTAGTCCTCGGTTCCGGCAGTCTGCGAGTACTGGTCGGTCGAGGTGACGCCGCGGCCGCCGCTCTCCGAGGTCACGTCCTCGCCCAGCGCCTCCTCGCGCTCCTCGAGCACCTCCCGCTCGTGCTGGCTCGGCTCGGTCCTGGGATCCATCAGCTCGTCCCTCCCTGCTCAACGCCGCCGGTCTGGATGCGCGGGCTCCTCTCTCGCAGACGGTCGATCATCTCCGAGGCCTGCGCCTTCGTGAGGTCGTCCGGCACCTCCTCGCCCGCCTCGAGGGCCAGCGTCTCGAGGTAGCTGCGCTGCGCGGCGGTCATCGGCTCGTCGCCGGTCTTCCACTCGTCCGGGTCACGCTGGAGGCCCGGGCTCCCCTGGTCGGCCATGGACCGATGCGTCGCACGCCGCGTGCCGGGCCTTCGCGCCGCGCGCGCCGGTAGCGACTAGCCTGTCGGGGTGCCCCACCGCGTCGACCTGCGATCCGACACCGTCACCCGGCCCTCGCCCGCCATGCGGCGCGCGATGGCGGAGGCCGAGGTGGGCGATGACCAGTACGGCGAGGACCCATCGGTCAACCGGCTGCAAGCGGAGGTGGCCGAGCTGCTCGGCAAGGAGGCGGCCCTCTTCCTCCCGTCCGGCACGATGGCGAACCAGGTCGCGCTGCGGACGCTGACGCGTCCCGGCGACGACGTGCTGGTTCCGACGGACGCCCACGTCGTCCTACACGAGACCGGCGGCGCGGCTGCGAACGCCGGGGTGCAGTTCACCCTCGTCGGACACGGCGGCACCTTCACGCCGGCCGATGTCGAGGCCGCCATCAAGCCCCACCGCCACATCGTCTACCCGCCGACCACGCTGCTCGTGGTCGAGAACACGCACAACCGTGCCGGGGGGATCGTCTTCCCCCAGGCCGATGCCGAGGCGGCGGCCGCGCTCGCCCGAGAGCACGGCGTGGCGACCTATCTCGACGGCGCCCGGCTCCTCAACGCGGCCGCCGCCTCGGGCCCAGCGGCGTCCGAGCTGGCCGCGCCGTTCGACCTGGTCTCGCTCTCGCTCTCGAAGGGCCTGGGCTGCCCGGTCGGTTCCCTGCTGGCGGGCAGGCGCGAGGTCGTCGGGCGGGCCCATCGGTATCGGCGCATGCTCGGCGGTGCGATGCGTCAGGCGGGGATCCTCGCTGCCGCCGGATCGTGGGCGCTCCGCCACAACGTCGCGCGGCTGGTGGAGGACCACGCCGCGGCGCGGCTTCTTGCCGAGCGGCTGGCCGAATGCCCCACGGTGCGCATCGATCTCGCGACCGTCCAGACGAACATCATCGTCTTCTGGGTGGCGGACGCCCCGGCGTTCGTGGCGGCCTGCCGGGAGCGGGGCGTGCTCCTCAACGCGTTCTCGCCGACCCTCGTCCGGGCCGTGACGCACCTCGATGTGGATCGCGCGGCAGTCGAGCACGCCGCCCGCGTCCTGACCGACGTCGCGAGCCGCGTCGCATGAGCCGGAGCATGGTGCGGTGAGCGAGCTCCGAAACGGAACGCCCGTCACCGTCGCGTATTTCTACCGGGTTCGGTGGGGTCACCACCAGGAGTGGTGGGAGCTCTTCACGCGCAACCACTGGCCGATCCTCGCCGATCAGCTGCGGAGCGGCCGCCTCCTCGACGTCAGCGCCCACGCGCCGAGGTTCCACGGCGCGGGCGACGAGAGCTGGACGTACCTCGTCACCATCACCTACCGCGACTGGGCTGCGCTTGAGGAGCACTCGGATCGGGAGATCGCCGAGCGCCGTGGAACCTCGGCGCGTGGGCGCTGACGTCGAGGAGGCGGCCGCTCCGCAGCTGATCGG
>DATADA010000144.1:0-5593 GCA_036258775.1 Candidatus Limnocylindria bacterium
CGGCTTCCTCGGCCACGGGCGCTCGGACGAGTTCCACCTCGCCTTCGACTTCGAGCTCCTGCTCGCGCCGTGGAACCAGCGCGACTTCACGCTCGCCATCGAGCGCGCCGAGGCGCTCCACCCGCCCGGCACGTGGCCCACTTACGCCTTCTCAAACCACGACAACCCCCGCCACGCGACACGCTACGGTCCGGAACGCGCCGCCCTGGTGGCCCTCATCCTCCTCACCCTGCGCGGCGTCCCGGTGCTGTACCAGGGCGAGGAGATCGGCATGGAGGACGGCACCCGACTGGGACCCCGCCGCTTCGACCGGGCCGGCCGCGACGCGCAGCGCACGCCGATGCAGTGGGACGCCTCGCCGAAGGCCGGGTTCACCGACGGAGAGCCGTGGCTGCCGATCGCGGACGCCGCGCGCGCCAACGTGGCGGCGCAGCGCGACGATCCCGCGTCCCTTTTGGCGCTCTACCGCCGCCTCATCGCCCTGCGTCGCGAGAGCGAGGCGCTCGGCCACGGGGAGCATCGGTCCATCTTCGGCGCGGCGCCGGACCTCCTCGTCTGGCTGCGCCAGGCGCCCGGCGAGACGGCGCTGGTCGCCGCCAACCTGGCCGACGAGCCGCGTCGGGCCGACCTGACGCGGGTAGCCAGGCGGGCCGAGATCCTGCTCTCGACCCTCGGCCGTGAGGGGGTCTGTGACCTGGGCAGCATCGACATCGGTCCGCTCGAGGGGATGGTCCTGAGGGTGCTGCCCGACGCCCCCGGGCGCGCCGGCTGAACCTCGCGCGCAGGATGGAGGGACCCGTCCCGCGGCGTCCCGGCGCGGAGGAGCCTCGCGTCGACCCGCTGCTCGAGGTCCGCCAGCGGCGTCGCGGCCGCCGGCCCGGCGACGCCTACGTGCGCATCGCGAGGCCGTACGAGGACATCTTCCATCGCGGTGACGAGGGGCAGCTCGTCGCCACGGAGCGGACGGTGCTCGACCGACGTGGCTGGACGCGGGCGCTGCGCGGGCTGCGCACCTTCCTCATCGGCCGCCCGATCTCGAGCGAGAGGGAGGAGCACGAGCGCCTGTCGAAGAGCAAGGCGCTGGCGATCTTCAGCAGCGACAACATCAGCTCCAGCGCCTACGGCCCCGAGGAGATGATGCGCGTCCTCGGCACGGCCGGCGTGGCGGCGATCGCCTGGACCCTGCCGCTCTCGGTCCTCATCGTGGTGATGCTCGCCGTGGTCGTCACCAGCTACCGGCAGACGATCAGGGCGTACCCGAAGGGGGCGAGCAGCTACCTCGTCGCCGGCGACAACCTGGGCGACCTCGCCGGCGTGACCGCCGCGTCCGCGCTGCTGATCGGCTACGTCGTCACCGTCGCGGTTTCGGTGTCGGCCGGCGCCGCCGCCGTCACCTCGATCGTGCCCGAGCTCTTCCCCCACCGCGTCGCGATGACGGTCGCGGCCGTCGGCATCCTGACCATCGGCAACCTGCGCGGCATCCGCGAGTCCGGGACGCTGTTCATGGCGCCGACCTACGTGTACATCGTGGCGCTGCTGGGGCTCATCGCCTGGGGGCTCTTCCTGCAGTTCACGACCGGGCTGCCGGCCTACGCGCCGCCGAGCCCCGCCGGGCATGCCGAGGGGCTGGAGGGAGGCGTCCAGGCACTGTCGCTGCTCCTGCTGCTGCGCGCCTTCAGCTCGGGCGCCGTGGCGCTCACCGGAGTCGAGGCGATCAGCGACGGCGTGCCCGCGTTCAAACCTCCGGAGTGGAGGAACGCGCGCACGACGCTCACCTGGGCGGCCGTCATCTTCGGCGCGCTCTTCCTCGGGATCGGCTACCTGGTCACCGCGATCCACATCGTGCCCGACCCCACCGAGCAGGAGACGGTGCTCAGCCAGATGGCGCGGACGCTCACCGGCGACGGCCCGTATCTCTACCTCGTCCAGATCTCGACCGCGATGCTCCTCGTGCTCGCCGCGAACACGAGCTTCGCGGACTTCCCGCGGCTGTCGAGCTTCCTGGCACGCGACGGCTTCCTGCCGCGGCAGTTCGCCTTCCGCGGCGAGCGGCTGGCGTTCACGACGGGGATCATCGCCCTCGCCGGGCTGGCGATGGCGCTGCTCCTCCTCTTCGGCGCGAGCGTCTCGGCGCTGATCCCGCTCTACACGCTCGGCGTCTTCGTCGCCTTCACGCTCAGCCAGGCCGGCATGCTGGTCCGATGGTGGCGCCGGCGCGAGGAGGGTTGGCGGCGCGGAATCGTGATCACCGGCGCCGGGACGGCGACCACGTTCCTCGTCATGGTCGTCGTCGGGGTGAGCAACTTCACCCGTGGCGCGTGGCTGGTGATCGTGGTCGTCCCGATGCTGATGTGGCTGCTCGTCTCGATCCGCGGCCACTACCGCAAGATCGACGAGTCGCTGCGCCTCGAGCGCATCCCGGAGGGCAAGGAGGTCGCGCGTCCCCCGATCGTGATCGTGCCCGTCTCGCGCCTCGACCGGGCGGCGCGCAAGGCGATCGGGTTCGCCCGATCGATCAGCGACGAGGCGGTCGCCGTCCACGTCACCAACTACCCGGAGGACGCCGACCAGCTCCGCCGCCGCTGGCCGGACTGGGCCGGCACCACCGAGCTGGTGGTGGTCGAGTCGCCGTACCGCGCGCTCATCGGTCCGCTGCTCGCGTACATGGACGCCCTGCAGCGCCAGGACCCGAAGCGCCAGATCGTGGTGGTGCTGTGCGAGGTGGTCCCCCGCCACTGGTGGGAGCAGCTGCTCCACAACCAGACCGCGCTGCGCCTGAAGCTGCGCCTCTTCGGCCGTCGCAACACGATCGTCGCCGACGTCCCCTACCACCTCGACTGACCCAAGTCGACGTAACCGGCCGCGAATGGACCGATGCTCCGGCGCGGGCATGGCGTCCGCCCCGCGGCTCGCACGAGGTGCACCGATGCGCACGCTTCGAACCCTGCTCGTCACCACCACCACGCTGGCGCTCTCGATCCTGCTGGCCGGTACTGCGCTGGGGGTCGAGGCGATGCTCTCGACCCGGCTGCAGGGCGGCGCCGCCGAGGTGCCGCCCGGTGACCCGGACGGCTCCGGCACGGCGTCCATCACGGTGAACACCGACACCGGCCAGGTCTGCTGGGAGATCATGGTCCAGAACATCGCCGCCGCCACCGCGTCGCACATCCATGAGGGAGCCGCGGGCGTCGCCGGCCCCGTCGTCGTGCCGCTCGACGTCGACGGCTTCGAGGGCAGCACCGAGGGCTGCGTCGAGGACCAGGACGCCGCCGTGCTCGAGCGCATCCTGGCCAATCCCGCCGGCTTCTACGTCAACGTCCACACCGGCGACTACCAGGGAGGCGCGGTGCGCGGCCAGCTGGCCGCCGCGCAGCGGCCGCCGAACACCGCCATGCAGGCGCCGTCGGCCGGGCAGCCCGGGACGCTGGCCGGGCTCGGCATCGTCCTCATCGTCGCGGCGACCCTCGCCGCGGCGCAACACCGGACGAGCTCCCGGCGTCCCTGACTGGTCCTCCTCACAGCGAGAGGCGTCCCCAGTGCCCGGGGGCGCCTCTCGTTGTCGTTGGCATGGGCACCCGGCGGGAGACCGCTCCCGCGTCAGTCCATCGGTTCGAGCCGGAAGTAGTCGCCGACGGCGAGCACGTGCCTCCGCGCCGCGCGGTAGACGAGGTTCGCGGGGAACGGCTGCTGGCTCGCCGTGGCGACGATCGCGGCGGCGCGCTCTGCCCCGTGCCCGAGCCGCCGGGCCGTGACGTCGATCCGCTGCCCCCGGACGGTGAGCCGCCCGCGGCCCGCGGCAGCGAGGTTCTTCGTCCACTGCACGGGCCCGTTCGGGTGGCCGACGTACCACCGTCCGTCGACCCGCAGCAGCCCGACCAGCACGCGCCGCGTCCTGCCGGTTCGCCGACCGCTGACCTCCAGATCCACCGTGATGCCGATCCCGAACGTCCGCCACCACACGCGCAAGAGCGGATCGAGCACGCGAAGCGCGCGATACTGCCAGCGCAGGTAGACGGTCCAGGCGGCGGACCTTCGCGACTCCACCGTCACCTGGCGCCCGGAGGGATTCGAACCGCGAGTTCGACCCCCCGATGCAGCACGTCGATGTCGCCGACGGCGTCCAGACGGTCCGGATCGAGGTTTGGCGCTTCGCCGGCCATTGCGTTCGGGACGTCGAGTCACAGATTGTCACCCAGCCGCGCTGCGCGGTGCGGCGTCACGGTGGGCCATGGTGTGGGACAGCGTCCGGTCGGTGCCATTGGCGGTGGCTGTCAAGTCCCACCGCACCATGCGCAGAACTACCCCGACGTTCACGTTCGCGGCTCGGTCGCCTCCCGGTCCGCCGCCACGATCGGCTGGCGCATCAGGCCAATGCCGACCGACAGCACAGCGCCGACGAGGAACATGCCCCCGACGAAGACGAGGTAGATGAGCGCGTTCGGCTCGCTCGCCTCGGGCGTCAGTACCGACAGAAAGAAGCCGGCCGGCATGAGGATCGCCGCAAGCGGGACGCCGTGCCGCGCCAGCCACAGCCAGTGCCCCGCCAAGCGCGCCTCATCGGCGTAGCGGAGGAGTACGAGCGCAAGGAGCAGGAGGACGCCCGCGTGTGCATGGCCCGCCCGCCAGAGATCCTGGCGGAGCGGGTTGCCCAGGTAGCCCGGCACCTGGCCGAGAATCATCGACAGCAGGCTCGCCCCGCCGAAGGCGACCGCCGGGACGAGGATGAGGATGATGCCGGCGAGCCGGCGCGATTCGCGTGTCATTACCGACTCGATCGGCGCGCCATGAGGACGCCCACGACAAGCATCCACAGGGCGATGACGGTCGGGCCGATGATCGTCAGCACGAGCGAGGCGACCGTCGGACGGCCGGTCTGCGCCTGGATCAACCCGGCCAGCACCGAACCGAAGCCCGCGGCCACCGCGATCCATCCGAGCCAGCGCGGGAATACCCGGCTCAGGGCGACGGCGAGCCCGAACGCGATGAACGGGAGGCCGGCAAACGTCGCGTTGAACATGCCGGCGAGGGCGAAGTTCATCGTTTCGTTGGCCGCGACGATGCGGAGCGCGGTAGCGCGTTCTGGGGACGGCGCGGCGGCCCAGGTGTCCGCCAGCTGCTTGGCCGCCACGCCATCGAGGATCACCGTAACCACGCCGAGGACGCTGCCGATCACCCCAGCCGCGACGCCGTAGCGCGTCATGGCGCCGACGAAACCGGTCGTCGGCAGGGCGTGCCGCAGGCCGATCACGCCGGCGAGCATGCCGAGCACTCCGACGATGATGACCAGGTGGATGGCCGTCCACGCGTCGCTCTGCGAGATCACCTGCGCGACCCCGAAGTCGTCGTCGCGCGGCGTGACCGGATGGAGCAGGTTGCCGACCGCGGCGAGGACTGCGCCGAGGATCGCCCCCGCAGCGCCGATCGCCATGAGCCAGCGGCGCTCTTCGCGATCCGCTTCGTTGTGCGGGACGTTGGTCGCCGCAGTCATATGCCGTATCTTCCACTGTGGTATGTTGTCGGCAGTGTCACACATAGCACAGTGGAATGTCAACTGCAGGCGAGGTTGTTGGCGTGAGCGACCGACCACTGAATG
>DATADA010000145.1:0-12209 GCA_036258775.1 Candidatus Limnocylindria bacterium
AGCGGATGATCGCGGCCCAGTGCGGCGACCCGGCCGCGCCGCGGCCCGAGATCGTGGTCGAGCCGGCGGCGCCTCCCGCGGGACCGGCGCCTGCCGCCGCGCCACCGCCACCGGCGAAGAGCCAGCCGCCCGACGGGGCGCAGCCGATCAAGGGGCCGGCCGCGCGCCTGGCGACGAACATGGCGGCGAGCCTCGGCGTCCCGACTGCGACCAGCTACCGGGACATCGACGTCGCGGCGCTCGAGGCGCACCGGCGAGAGGCGAACGCGCAGCTGTCGGCCAGCGGCCGGAAGGTGAGCTTTACGCACCTGATCGGCTGGGCGATCGTCCGCGCCGCCGCGGAGCAGCGACAGCTCACCCACTACTTCACGGAGGTCGACGGCGATCCGTACCGGGTCGACCCGGGCGGGGTGAACCTCGGCCTGGCCGTGGACGTGGAACGCCGCGACGGCACGCGCTTCCTCGTCGTCCCGGTCATCCGGGGCGCGGATCGGCTCGACTTCGCGGGCTACCTCGCTCGCTACGAGGAGCTGGTCGGCAAGGCGCGCAACAACCGGCTGGCGCCGGACGACTTCGTCGGCGCCACGATCACCCTGACCAACCCCGGCACGCTGGGAACGACGGCCAGCGTCCCGCGCCTGATGCCGAACCAGGGCGTCATCGTGGCGACCGGCGCGATCCGCTCGGTCGGCGAGCGTCGGGTGATGACGATCAGCAGCACCTACGACCACCGCATCATCCAGGGCGCCGAGTCGGGGCTGTTCCTGGCGCGCATCGAGCAGCTGCTGGGCGGGGCAGACGGCTTCTACACCGACGCCTTCGGATCGCTCGGCGTCGCGCCCTCCCCCGCGGAGGCGGCCGGAGCGCCGCCGGCGACGCCGGCGGGCGCCGTGCCGGCGGCTGCCGTGGGTTCCGCGGCCAGCTACGAGGATCTGAAGGCGGTGGCGGCAGCCATGGCGCTGGTCAAGGCCTTCCGGCACTTCGGGCACATGGCGGCGCGGCTCGATCCCCTCGGCGGAGAGCCGCCGGGCGACCCGGCGCTCGACCCCGCCCCACTGGGGCTGACGCCCGAGAACATGGCTCGCATCCCCGCCGACCTGCTGCGCATCTACGTCCCGGGCGCGACGATGGCCGAGGCGCTGCCGCGTCTCCAGGAGACGTACTGCGGCACAATCGCGTACGAGGTGGAGCACATCGGCAGCCACGAGCAGCGCGTGTGGCTGCGGCAGGTGATCGAGTCCGGGGAGCATCGCAGGCCGCTCGGCGGGGACGAGCGCAAGGCGCTGCTCGAGCGCCTGATCACGGTCGAGGCGCTGGAGCGCTTCCTCCATCGGGCGTACCTCGGCCAGAAGCGGTTCAGCATCGAAGGGCTCGACACCATGGTCCCGATGCTGGAGGTGATCGCCGCCGATGCCGCCCAGCACGGCGCGCGGCGGGTCGTCATCGGCATGGCGCACCGCGGGCGCCTCAACGTCCTGTCTCACCTCGTGGGCGTCCGCGCCGAGGCGATCCTGGCGGAGTTCGAGGCGGGCCGCCACGAGGAGCGCGAGACCCAGCCCCGCGGCGAGCTGGAGGTCGACGACGTCAAGTACCACCTCGGGGCAGAGGGGGAATTCGCGGTCGGCAGTGGGACGATCCAGGTGGCGGTGGCCCCCAACCCGAGCCACCTCGAGGCGGTCAACCCGGTGGTCGAGGGCCGCGCTCGCGCGGAGCAGACCGACCGCTCGGAGCCGGTCGCGGCGGTGGACCACTCGCTGACCCTTCCCGTCCTGATCCACGGCGATGCCGCCTTCGCCGCACAGGGCGTGGTGGCGGAGACGTTCAACCTGGCGAAGCTGCCGGGGTACGCCACCGGCGGCACGGTGCACCTCATCGCCAACAACCAGGTCGGCTTCACGACGGGGCCGCGCGAGGCGCGGAGCACCGACTACTCGTCCGACCTGGCCAAGGGCTTCGACGCGCCGATCGTCCACGTCAACGCCGACGACCCCGAGGCGTGCCTCGCGGCTGCTCGCCTCGCGATGATGTACCGCCAGCGCTTCGCCGGCGACGTGGTCATCGACCTCGTCGGCTATCGGCGCTTCGGCCACAACGAGGGCGACGAGCCGGCGTACACCCAGCCGCTCATGTACCGCCGCGTGGCCGAGCACCCCGGCGTGCGCGAGCTGTACCAGCGGCAGCTGGTCGAGGCGGGGGTCATGGGCGCCGACGAGGCCGAAGCGCGCGTCAAGGCCGCGCAGCGGGAGCTGGCGAAGCGGCAGGCCGCGCTGCGCAAGGGCAAGGAGGAGCCGGAGGGCGAGCTCGACCGCGGCTCCGACGCCCTGCCCCCGGCGGAGCGCGACGAGCCGGAGACGGCGGTCGAGGCCGAGGCGCTGCGGCGCCTGAACCGCGAGCTGCACACCGCCCCCGAGGGCTTCGCGGTCAACCCGAAGCTCGCGCCGCAGCTCGAGCGCCGCCTCGCGGCGTTCGATGCCGGCGAGGCGCGGGTCGACTGGGGTCACGCCGAGGCGCTCGCGCTCGGCTCGCTGCTGCTGGAGGGAACCCCCGTCCGGCTCACCGGCCAGGACACCATGCGCGGCACGTTCAGCCAGCGGCACGCCGCCTGGTGGGACGTGAACACCGGCCAGACCTTCGTGCCGCTCCAGCGGCTGTCCGGCTCGCGCGCCTCGTTCGAGCTCCACAACTCGCCGCTGTCGGAGTACGCGTGCCTCGGCTTCGAGTACGGCTACGCGGTCACCGTGCCGGACGCGCTCGTCCTGTGGGAGGCCCAATTCGGCGACTTCGTCAACAACGCCGAGGTCATCATCGACCAGTTCCTGATCGCGGGCCTCGCCAAGTGGCGCCAGACCTCGCGCCTGACGCTCCTGCTACCGCACGGCTACGAGGGGCAGGGCCCAGAGCACTCCTCGGCGCGGCTGGAGCGCTTCCTGGCGCTCGGCGCCGAGGGAAACATCCGGGTCGCCTACCCCACCACCCCGGGGCAGTACTTCCACCTCCTCCGCCGCCAGGCGCGGCACCACGAGCGCCGCCCGCTGGTCGTCATGACGCCGAAGTCGCTCCTCCGCCTGCCGCAGTCGGCCTCGACCCTGTCTGACCTGACCGATGGCTCCTTCCGCGCGGTGATCGACGACCCGATGCACGCCGACGAAACCTCGGCGGGATCGGTCAAGCGCCTCCTGCTGTGCAGCGGAAAGATCTACTACGACCTGCTCCTGGCCCCCGAGCGCGAGGCGGCGCGCGACCTGGCGATCGTCCGCTGCGAGCGGCTCTACCCCTTCCCTTCGGATGAGCTGGCGGCGGTCCTCGCCCGCTACCCGAACGCCGAGAAGGTCGCCTGGGTGCAGGAGGAGCCGCGCAACATGGGCGCGCGCAAGTTCGTGCTGCCCAAGATCCGGCCGCTCGTCCCGTACAAGGTGCCCCTCGGGGAGATCAGCCGTCCCGAACGCTCGCGGCCCGCCGAGGGCTATCCCGCCGCGCACCTCGCGGAGCAGGGACGGATCGTGCGCGAGGCGCTCGGCATCTAGGTGATCGGCACGCCGCTGCTGGAGCGGTACCGCGAGCTCCTCGCGCGCCCGGACGAGCCGTTCCCGGTTACGCTCGGCGAAGGCGGGACGCCGCTCATCCACGCCCGCCGGCTCGGGGCGGAGATCGGCCTGGACCGCCTCTTCCTGAAGTTCGAGGGCACCAACCCGACCGGCTCGTTCAAGGACCGCGGCATGGTGCTGGCGGTCAATCGGGCGCTCGTCGCGGGGGCGCGGTCGGTGATCTGCGCGTCGACGGGCAACACCAGCGCGTCGGTCGCGGCGTACGCCGCGGCGGCGGGGCTCGCCTGCCACGTGATCCTGCCCGCCGGCAAGGTGGCGCGCGGCAAACTGGCGCAGGCGATCGCCGGTGGAGCGCGACTGCTGAGCGTGGACGGCAACTTCGACCAGGCGCTGGCCGCCGTGCGACGGCTCGGCGACGACGGCGTCGCGACGGTCGTGAACAGCATCAATCCCGACCGGCTGGAGGGTCAGCAGACGCTGGCCTGGGAGATCTGCGACGCCCTCGGCGGCGCGCCCGAGGCGCTGGCCATCCCCGTCGGCAACGCCGGCAACATCACCGCCGCCTGGCGCGGCTTCCGGCGCTACGCGGAGGCGGGACGCACGAACGGCCGCACCCCCCGCATGCTCGGCTTCCAGGCCGATGGCGCCGCCCCGATCGTGCGCGGCCAGCCGGTGGAGCGGCCGGAGACGCTCGCCACCGCGATCCGGATCGGCAATCCGGCGTCGTGGGCGGGAGCGGTCGCCGCGCGCGACGAGTCCGGCGGGACGATCGAGACGGTGAGCGACGACGAGATCCTCGACGCTCAGCGCGAGGTGGCACGGCTCGAGGGGGTCGTCTGCGAACCGGCCTCGGCCGCGCCGGTCGCGGGCGTGAGGCGGCTCGCCGCGTCGGGGCGGCTGGGCCGGGACGAGACGGTCGTCTGCGTCCTGACGGGGCACGGGCTCAAGGACCCCGACATCTGGCAGCGCGACGAGGCCCCACCGGAGACCGTCGCCGCCGACTACGGCTCGATAAGGGACGCGCTCGGGGTCTGATCGGCCACCCGTCGCACGAGGGGCGTCAGGCGCAGGCGGTGCAGGCGGCGCGGACGAGCTCCTCGGGATCGGCGTCCTTGGGCAGATAGGCGGAGACCCCGAGCATTGCCGGCTCCTCGCGGGGGTCGCTCCACCCCATGGTCACGATCCGCAGCGACGGCCAGGCGCCCTGGACAGCTCGCAGCAGGGCGAGGCCGGCGTCGAGGTCCGGCAGCCTGGGATCGACGATGAGGACGTTCGGCGCGGAGCGCTCGATCAGCTCGAGCGCCTCGCGGACGCTGCCGGCCGCGCCGACCACGTCGAGGTGACCCTCCACGCGGAGGAGCTCGCTGAGGCTCTGGCGAACACGTCGGTCGGCATCGGCGATGAGCACACGAGGACGGCGGGGTTGGGACCCCGGCACGCTGGGGAAGGACAGGAGCATTGGCCTCAGGCTACGCACTCACGGGGCGCGCGCCATCGGGCGACCGGCTGAGCCGACCCTACGTCATTCCGCCGAGACGGCAGCCTCCCGGGCCCTTCTCCTCGCTCCGTCTGCGCCGTCCACGCCGCCCGGAGCGCCGTCGGCGAGCGGCAGAACCACCTCAACGGTCGTCCCGTCGCCGGGCCTGCTGGTGACCTCGAG
Source organism: Candidatus Limnocylindria bacterium (assembly GCA_036258775.1). Taxonomy (GTDB): domain Bacteria; phylum Chloroflexota; class Limnocylindria; order QHBO01; family QHBO01; genus DATADA01. The sequence continues at coordinate 5,206 of DATADA010000145.1, forward strand.
CCGCCCCCCGATCCGCTCCGCCCGCTGCTCCATCCCGACCAGGCCGAGGTGACCGCGGCCGACTCGAGCCGGATCGAAGCCCCGCCCGTCGTCGCTCACCGCCAGCCGGACGCCCTTCGGGTCACGCAGCAGCCGGATGTGGGTGCGCGACGCGCCGGCATGCTTGACGACGTTGTGCAGCGCCTCCTGCGCGACCCGGTAGAGGGCCTCCTCGGTCTCGAGCGGCAGCCGATCGGGAAGGTCCGTCTCGACCGTCACCGCCAGCCCGGTGCGGCTGCCGACCGCCGTCGCGTGCGTCCGCAGCGCCTGCTCGAGCCCGTCGGTCTCGAGGCTCGCCGGGCGCAGCTCGAAGATGAGTGTCCGCATCTCGGCGAGGGCGTCGCGCTGCAGCTCTCGCAGCTCGTTGAGCTTGCCGGCTGCGGCATCGGCCTGGCCCTGCGAGAGGAGGAGCTCGAGGCTGCGCATGGTCAGGCCCATGCTGAAGAGCGCCTGGGTCACCGAGTCGTGGAGCTCGCGTGCGAGAGTCGCGCGCTCGGCGCTGGCGGCGAGCTGCGCCGCCTGCGTGCGCAGGTCGACCTCGAGCCGCTCGCGCTCCGAGACGTCGCGGACGGAGCCGTGCGCCCCGCCGAAGCGCCCGTCGATGACCGTCGACGTCATCGCGATCTCGACCGGCGTGGTCCTGCCGTCCTTGAGCGGCAGCTCGATCCGCATCCGCTCCTCGCGCGTCGGGTCCTGCTGCATCCGCTCCCACGCCGCCTCCGCGATGGCTACCGAGGAGGGCGCCGTGAAGCTCGAGAAGTGCCGCCCGATCAGCTCGGCGGGCTTCCAGCCGGTGCGCTGCTCGAGCGAGTCCGAGAAGAAGGTGAAGCGACCGTCGGCGTCGACGCTCCAGACGATGTCCGGGCTGTTGTCGACCAGGAACCGGTAGCGGGCCTCGGACTGCTGCAGGTCCTCGTACAGGCGCGCGTTCGTGACCGCGATGGCGGCCTGCCCGGCGAAGAGCTGCACCAGCTCGAAGTCGTGCTGGCTGAAGTAGACCTCCTCGCCGCCGATGCGGCCGATGTTCATCGCGCCCAGCACCTCGCCCTTGGCGACGAGCGGGACGATGATGATCGCCTCGGGGTCGTTGGGCGTGCCGGGGATCTGCACCGCGCGGGGGTCGGCGCGCGCGTCGTTCAGCAGCAGCGGCTCGCCGCGCTCGACGGCCCAGCTGGTGATCCCCTGCCCGAGGGGGAGCACGTGCTGCATCACCTCGGTGGCGTGGCGGTCGCGCGCCAGCACGGGCCGGAGAACCCTCGCGTCGCGGTCGACGAGGTAGATCGCCAGGTTGTCGTAGCGGACGACCTGCTTCAGCGCGTCGGCGATCGTCTCCAGCACGCCGGTCGGGTTGAGCGCCGAGAGGAGGTTCTCGTTGATGCCCAGCAGGCGCTGCTGTGACGCGATCTGGCGCTCCAGCTCCGCCGACTGGCGCTGCAGCTCCTCGTACAGGCGCGCGTTGGTGATGGCGACTGCCGCCTGGTTGGCGAGCAGGCCGAGCAGGTCGGCGTCCGACTCGTCGAAGGCGTGGCGGCGCGTGCTCTGGACGGTCAGCGTGCCGAGGGGACGCTCGGGGGCGAGCAGCGGCGCGCTCATCACCGAGCGCATCTGCCGCCGCCCGATGTAATCGTCGAGCTGCTCCTCGTGCGGGAAGCGCGGATCGGCGAGGTAGTCGCCGGTGCGCATCACCGCCCGCTCGGAGATCGCCCTGCCGCTGATCCCGGCGCCGATGGCGACCACCACGTCGTCGAGCCGCTCGCCGGCCGGGGCGTGGGCCAGCGCGAGGTCGAGATGCTCCCCGTCCTCCGCCAGCGGGTTGACCAGGGCCGCGTCCGCCCCGAGCAGCCGGACCGCCTCGTCCACCGTCCGCTGCAGCACCGCGCGCGGATCGGTCAGTGACGTGATCTGGGCCGCGATCTCGGCCAGCGTCCGCTGCGTCTCGACGCGCCCCCCGAGCTGCTCGTAGAGCCGCGCATTGGTGATGGCCACCGCCGCGTGACTGGCCAGCGCGCCGAGCAGGTCGGCGTCGGACTCGTCGAAGGCCTGCTGGCGACCACTGCGGACCGTGAGAACGCCGATCGGCCCCTCGCTGCCGATGAGCGGCGCCGCCATGAGCGACCGCAGCCCGCGCTCGCGGACGTACTCGTCGAACTCGGGCGTGTGCCGGAAGCCGGGGTCGTTGACGTAGTCGCCGGTCCGCACGACGCGCTCCTCGGCGATGGCCAGCCCGCTCAGGCCCAGGCCGACGGGGGTCGGGACGTCGTCGACCACCTTGTCTGCCGGGGCGTGCGCGATCGGCCGGCCCAGCTCGTCGCCGTCCGGCGACAGCGCGTTGATCACGACGTTGTCCGCCTCGAGCAGCCGCCGGGCCTCGTCGACCGTCCGCTGCAGGACCGCGGTCGGGTCCCGCAGCGAGGTGATCTGCGCGGCGATCTCGGCCAGGGAGCGCTGCGCGTCGACCCGCTCGCGCAGCCGCTCCAGCAGCCGGGCGTTGGTGACCGCCACCGCGGCGTGGCTCGCCAGCGCGCCGAGCAGCTGCGCGTCGTCGGCGTCGAAGAAGTCGCGCTGGCGGGAGTGGACCGTCAGCGCCCCGATCGCGCCGCCGTCGTCGCCGATGAGTGGGGCGGACATGACCGACGTGATGCCGTGCTCGACGATGTAGCTGTCGGCCCACGGCACGTGCCTGAAGCGCCCATCCGCCAGGTAGTCGCCGGTGATCACCGGGCGACCCTCGACCACCGCCCGCCCGGCGACGCCCTCGTCCAGGCCGCCGACGTCGTCGGGCACCTCGCCCTCGACGATGCGCCGATCGATCGGCGAGCTGCCGTAGGCCCAGTTCAGCGTGCTCCCGGTGGGGTCGACCAGGTCGATGCGGCCGCCGTCGGCGCCGAGCAGCCGGGTCGCCTCGTCGACGGTGCGCTGCAGCACCGCGGCCGCGTCGCGCAGCGAGGTGATCTGCGCCGCGATGTCGGCCAGCGTCTGCTGCGCCTCCACGCGCCGGGTCAGCTCCTCGGCCGCCGACCGCTCCTCCCGATAGAGGCGTGCATTCTCGAGCGCGATGGCCGCCTGCCCGGCGAGGGCGCTGAGCAGATCGGCGTCGTCGTCGTCGAAGGCATCGGCCTCCGTCGAGTACATGACCAGGGCGCCGACGGGCTCGGGGCCGGTGGCCAGGGGCGCGGCCATGGCGGAGCGAATCCCCTGCTCCGCGATGGCGCGGTCCATGGTCGGGGTGTGGAGAAATCGCGCGTCGCCGATGTAGTCGCCGGTGTACACGACGCGCTGGTCGCGCATCGCCCAGCCCGCGATGCCGTGCTCGCGAGGCACGTTCTCGTCCTCGCTGAAGCGCGGGATGACCCCCTCCTCCGACGAGTAGCCGTACGACCAGCGCTCGCCGTCGGGGGCCTGCTGGACGACGGCGATCCTGCCTCCGCTGGCGCCGACCAGCCGCACCGCCTCGTCGACGGTGCGCTGCAGCACCGCCGGCGGGTCGTGGAGCGCGGTGATCTGTGCGCCGATCTCGGCCAGCGTCCGCTGCAGCTCGACGCGCCGCTGGAGCTGCTCCGCGGAGCGCTTCACCTCCCCGTACAGCCGCGCGTTGGTGAGGACGACCGCGGCGTGGCTTGCCAGCGCCCCGAGCAGCTCGCCCGCCTCCTCCCCGAAGGCGGCTCGTCGTCGCGAGTAGACGGTCAGCGACCCGACCGGGCCCCGCTCGCCGACCAGCGGCGCCGAGATCTGCGAGACGAAGCCCTCCTCCCGGATCCACTCGTCGGCGACATCGGTGTGCTCGAAGGAGGTGTCGGCCAGGTAGTCGTCGGTCCAGGTCGGCCGGCCCTCGCGCATCGCCCGCCCGGCGATCCCCTGACCGACCCGGATGGAGACCTCCGGTGGCTCCTCCAGCTGCAGGTCCGACTCCTCGTAGCGGTAGTCGGCAAGGACGTCGCTGCCGGGGATCAGGAGCTGGATGACGGCGTGGTCGCCGCCGAGCAGCCGGGCGGCCTCGTCGGTCGTCCGCTTCAGCACCTCGGCCGGCTCGCGCAGGCTGGTGATGCCGGCCGCGATCTCGGCGAGCGCACGCTGCGCGTCGACCCGATGGGCGAGCTGGTCGGCGCGCTGACGCAGCTCGTTCTCGAGACGCTCGACCTCGCTCATGTCGCGCGCGGCGCCGCGGCTGCCGATGAAGCGCCCCTGCTCGTCGACGATGCCCAGCCCCTGCACCTCGGCGGCGATCCGGCGGCCGTCGCGCGTCGGGAGGTGGAAGCGGATCCGGAGCCCCTCGTCGGGATGCGCCTTCAGCCGCTCCCAGCCGGCGGCCAGCGCCTCCGCATCGGCCGGGTCGCTGGCGGACATGAAGTGCTGGCCCATCAGCTCCTCGGGCCTGAAGCCGGAGAGCTCCTCGATGCGCTCGGAGAGGTACGTGAAGCGCCCCTCGGCATCGGTCGTGTACATGATGTCCACGCTGTTGTCGACGAGGAACCGGTAGCGCCGCTCCGACTCGCCCAGCTCCGCATGGAGGCGCGCGTTGGCGATCGCGATGGCGGCCTGGTCGGCGAGGCGCTGGAGCAGCTCGAGCTCGGCAGGCAAGAAGTCGTGCGGCTGCTCGTACGAGACGGCCAGCGTCCCTATGATCTCGCCGCCCGGCGCGCGCAGCGGCGCGGCCGCCATGCCGCACAGCCCGAGCCGTCGGGCGGCATCGGCGTCGTCTGGCTCGTGAGGGATGCGCGGGTCGCTGTCGTACTCCCGCGTCCAGGTCAGCTCGCCGCTCCCCGCGGCCAGCCCGTTGATGCCGCCGTTCACCGGGAAGCGCTCGTTCGCCAGCCAGGCGCGAGTCTCGGCGTCGGTGTGGCCCGCCATGACCGTCGGGACGAGGATCTGCTGCTCGCGGTCGAGGATCGTGAGGTGCGCGCCGTCCGACCCGAGCAGCCGCTGGGCGGCGTCGACGACCTCCTGCAGCAGCTCGTCGGTCTCCCGGATGGCGGTGATGCGTGCGGCGATCGAGCCCAGCGTCCGCTGCGCCTCGACCCGCTGCGCCAGCTCGCCGATCAGCCGCAGGTTGGCGATCCGCGCGGCCGCATGGTCCGCCAGCGCCTGGAGCAGGCGGACCCGCGCCTCGTCGAAGTCGCCGATGCGCGCGGTATAGGCGCCCAGCGCCCCGAGCACGTCGTCACCCACCACCAGCGGCGCCACGGCCATCGAGCGCATGCCGGCCACCGCGGCGATGCGATCGGCCACGGGCGAGTGCCGGAAGCGCCGATCGCGCCGGTAGTCGTCGGTGACGATCGGCTCGCGTCGCTCGACCGCGGTGCCGAACATGCCGAGGCCGACCGGCAGCCTCAGGTCGCGGATCAGCTCCCGCGCCTCGGGGTTGCGGATCCCGGCATCGACGGAGAAACGGAGCTCGGCGCCCGATGGCTCCAGCAGGTAGACGATCGCGCCATCCGCCTGGAGGATGCGCGCCGCCTCCTCCGCCGCGTCGCGGAGGAAGGCGTTCGGGTCACCGGTGGAGCTGCTCGGGAGCCGATCGGCGATCTGGGTCATCGGCGGCTGCAGGATACGCGATCACGCTCGGCCTACGTCATCCGGCCGATGTGGCGGCCGGTCACAAATCCGACGCGGCGTCGGTCCGGCGCCCGATGGGTCCGACCCCGTCCTCCCCGTAGCCTGCTGCTCGCGACGCCGATGGACGGTGACGCCACAGACAGCATCGATCGGAGGAATCCCGCAGTGTCGTTCCGCACCGCTATCGCCAGCCGGCCGGCGGCCGTGGCGCTCACCGCCGGCATCGTCGGTCTCACCCTGGCGACCGCCTACATCCACTTCACCCTCGGAAGCCTGCTCTTCCTGCTCAACGCGGCCGGGTACGCCGGCCTCGCCGCCGCCATCGTCGTCGGCGCGATCGCCCCGCATCCGTTCGTCGAGCGGTTCAGCTGGCTGCCGCGGCTCGGTCTCGCCGGCTTCACCGCCGCGACCATCGTCGGCTACCTGGTCATCGGCCCGTACTTCAGCCTCGGCTACATCGCCAAGGCGATCGAGGTCGGGATCCTGGCCCTGCTGGCGATGGACGTGGTCCGGGTCTACGGCTCGCCGGCCGGAATGGTCCGCAACGCCGTCGCCTCGGTCTTCGGGAGCCGCGCCCCCGTCGCCGCCTGACGCACTCCCCACCCCGAGCACCCGACGCCCCGGTCCACCCCGGGGCGTCGGGCTTTCTGCTGCCTGGCACCCGTCGCCGTTCGCCCGCCGCGGCGACGACTGCGGCAAGATCGCAGTGGCGAGCGGGGCGTAATTCTCACCACCTGAGGCTTATGACGGCTATGCCCCGGCCGGGCATGCCGCGGAGACCCCATCTCTCATCAGCTGAGAGTTACGCGCCTAGGCGACGCGAGGACGTGGCGTAGGCGTCACCCCGTGAGAATTACGCATCAGAGCGCCCCACGCCGGCCATCACGCCCGCGAGCGGCCAACGGTTGACATTCCACAGTGTCATATGCGATCATGCGGCCTCCGGACCATCCACTGGGACTATCAGCGCCACGCGGGCCCGGCTGGAGGACACGGGATGCGACCTCGCACGCTCTACCTGCTCACCGGACTTGCGGCGGCGATGGCGCTCGGCCACCACCTCGACCACGCGATTCGCGGGAACCACATCGGGTGGCCTCTCAGCGACGAGGTGAACGCCTTCACCTTCAGCCTCGGCATCTACCCGGTCATCGCAGTCGGCCTGTGGCTGTACCGCAGCGGCCGGGTGGGTCCCGGCTTCTGGGCCCTCGTCTCCGGTGGCGGCGCGCTGTTCCTGTCCGTCATCCACTTCGGCCCGGCCGCGCTGGAGCCGCCGCACGACATCATCGGCATGTATCGGCCGCCGATCGTCGGCTGGCTCGCCTTCGGCTGGCTGGTCGGGCTCGTGCTCGTCCTGGTCATCACCTGCCTCCTCGAGCTGCGCGCCTGGCATGCGGCCCGCCGCGGGGCGA
>DATADA010000146.1:0-8423 GCA_036258775.1 Candidatus Limnocylindria bacterium
TCGTGTCTCGACCGCGTGCGAGACCCTCCTGAAATAGCTCCTGGCGAGGGGAAACATGGCTGCCATGATGGCGACGAAGAGACCCAGCGAGAGCCAGATCCACAGCATCCTCCACCAGTTGCCGATGAAGCCGGCCAGCACACCTCCCGCCAGGAGCACGGCGATCGAGACGTAGAAGCCCGTCATCGATGCGCCGGACAGCGCGAGGAGGGTCCGGATCCTCGGGCGGCTCCGCTCGCTCCTGATCGCAAACATGACCGATACGGACGCGCCGTGGGCAAGCGTGAACGCCAAGACGCCCGCAATGTGGATGAACACCAGCCAGGGGTACACGTCAACTCGACCCTTCCAGTGGTGTCAGATCAGTACCGGCAGGACCGCGGATCACGCCTCCGCGGGCGTCGTAGCGCGACCCGTGGCACGGGCAGTCCCAGGTGCGTTCGTCCGCGTTCCAGTCGACCGTGCACCCCATGTGACTGCACCGCGGCGAGAGCCGGTGAACCGTTCCGTCGTCGTCGACGAACACGGCCCACTTCCGCTTGCCGAGCGTGATCACGGCGCCCTCGCCACGCCTCAGATCGGAGATCGACGCACTGACGGTCTTGACGATCAGCAGGTCGGTCGGGGCGAGGTGCGACACCTTGTTCGGCACGACTCCGAAGTGAGGCCCTCGGCCCAGCATTCCCTTGTTGCCCATCACCACGAGGTCGTAGCCGCCGCTCCGGGCTACCTCGGTGATCACGTCGGCCGGGTCACCCGCCGCCGAGGCGGTCTGCAGCGTGGCCGCGGGCAGGAATTCGCGAGCCACCTCCCGGAAGACGATCTCGGCGGTCTTCGGATGCCCGGCGTAGAAGAGGACGGGCGTTGCGCCCAGCGCGGCGGAGAGGCTCAACCCCCGCCTCACCGCCTGCAGCGATGTCTGCGAAGCATCGGTCGCCAACAACACCTTTCGATACGGCAGAGAGCGGCGTGCCGGGGCACCTGTCGTCTTGACGATCAGCAGGTCGCACGGAGCGTTGTGCGAAACCCTGTCGGGCACGCTGCCCAACAGCAAACGCGCAGTGCCGGTCATGCCCTTGTTGCCCACGACAAGGAGCCCAGCGTTCTCGTCGCGGGCGAGCGTGACCAGCGCGTCGGCAGGCGGTCCCTGCACGGCGCGGGCGTCGATCGTGGGCCAGATCGCCCGCGTCCCCCGAAGCGAGGCCTGCAGGACGCTCTCGGCCCGGTGCGGCGAGCTGCTGTACGCCGACGCAAGGAGGAGCCGTCCGCCGAACGCGCGCGCCACGACCGCCGCGGTTCGCTCGGCAAGTCGCGCCGTCTTGGAGCCGTCCGTCCCGACGACGATCGTGGCGTAGGTCACAGGTGCGAAGGTTGCCTCGCTACGCCGCTCGGCTCGGCGGACAGCATCGGCAGCGGAATCGGCTCGGACGGGCTCGCCACGTCGTCGGTCAGGCGCATGCCGAACCACGCGACGTCATGCCAGGCGCCGAGCTTGAAGCCGACGCCGCGGTAGACACCGATCCGCGACATGCCGATCGCCTCGTGGAGCGCGACGCTCGCCGGATTGGGCAAGGTGATCCCGGCATACACGTTCACGAACCCCTGCCGCCCCAGGATCGGGATCAGGGCCGCGTACAGGCGGCGGCCGATGCCGCGGCCGCGACATGCGGCCGCCACGTAGGCCGAGATGTCAACGGACCAGCGGTACGCGGCGCGATCGCGGTGCGCGCCCGCGTAGGCATAGCCGACGACCTCTCCGCCGTCGTCGGCGGCGACGAGCCACGGCGTGCGCGCGAGCGTCAGGCCCATCCGCCGCGTCATCTCGGCGCCGTCGGGCGGTACCTCCTCGAATGAAGTCGGAGTGGCCACCGCCGGCGCGTATATTGCCGCGACTGCATCGGCATCGGCGTCCGGATCGGCGAGCCTGATCGTGAGCTCCACCCTCGCATGCTACCGAAGCGGGGGACACACTCGACCGGCAGACATGAGCTCGCGCTTCAGCGACGATGAGGCCCGACGCTCGACGAGGTCTAAGCCATCGTGGGGCCCGCGACCCACAGTCGATCGGTTCGTGCCCGGAGACGCCCCATCTGCAGCAGGAGGACGCATCGTGAACTTCAACAGCATCCTGATCGGCTCCGAGGACCCCCAGCGCCTTGCAGAGTTCTACACCCGGCTCTTCGGCGAGCCGGGCTGGCAGGATGGCGGGTACACCGGCTGGCTGATCGGCAGCGGCGGAATCACCGTCGGGCCCCACGACGAGGTGAAGGGCAAGAACGCCCATCCCGGCCGGCTGATCTGGAACATCGAGAGCGGCGACGTGAAGGGCGACTTCGAGCGGTTCAGGGCCGCCGGCGCAACGGTGATCCGCGAGCCGTACAGCATGGACGAGGCGCAGGAGTACTGGATCGCCACCTTCGCCGATCCCGACCACAATTACTTTCAGCTCGTCAGCCCGATGTCGGCGTGAACGACCACGCATCCTGGGCCGGTCAGGTGGCCCAGATGCGCCTCGTCGTCGAGGCCGCGGATTACGCGGAGGCGGTGCGCTTCTATCGCGACGTGCTCGGGCTGCCGGAGGAGCTCGCGGTCGCCGGCGAGGACGGGGCGCACGTCACGATCCTGGAGGCCGGGCGGGCCACCCTCGAGCTGGCGAACCCGGCGCAGAAGCGGATGATCGACATGGTCGAGGTCGGGCGGCAGGTCGCACCGAAGCTGCGGGTGGCGTTCGAGGTCGCCGACAGCGCGGGCGCCACGCGCCGCCTCGTGGCGGCCGGGGCGACGTTGATCGCTCCGCCCACGGAGACGCCGTGGCGTTCGCTCAACTCGCGCCTCGCCGCGCCGGCCGGTCTGCAGATCACCGTCTTCCAGGAGCTCGAGCGCAGCGCTGTCGACGTCCCGTAGCGCCACTGCGCCCGCCTATCATCGGACACGATGGAGCAGGACCCGAGAATCGACTCCTACCTCGCCGCCCTCCCCGCCGATCAGCGCGAGGCGCTGCAACGGCTGCGGGCGCAGGTCGCACGGGTGGTCCCGGACGCGGAGGAGACGATCAGCTACGGCATGCCGACCTTCAAGGTCGGCGGCCGCTTTCTCGTCTCGTTCGCCGGCTGGAAGGCGCACTGCAGCATCTATCCCCTCACCGACTCGTTCCTGGAGGCACACGCCGACGCCCTGAACGGGTATGGCCGCACGAAGGGCAGCCTCCACTTCACGCCGGAGCGGCCGCTGCCGGCGGCGCTGGTCGAGCATCTCGTCCGGGCCCGTGTCGCCGACCTGGAGGGCGGCGGACGGTAGCTCAAGCCGCGATGCGTCTTCTCGCCGATGGCTGAGCCGTATCCCGCCCTCCGCCCCAACCGCGGCGGGATGCTCGACGTCGGTGATGGGCACCGCATCCGCTGGGAGGAGAGTGGGAACCCGGCCGGCAAGCCCGCCCTCGTCCTGCACGGCGGCCCGGGCGGCGCTCCATGGCCTGGCGGCCGGCGCTGGTTCGACCCGACCCGCTACCGCATCGTGCAGTTCGACCAGCGCATGGCGGGCCGCAGCACGCCGTCGGCGAGCGAGCCGATGCGGCCGCTCACCGCGAACACCACCCACCACCTGATCGCGGACATCGAGCGGCTGCGCGCCTCGCTGGGGATCGAGCGCTGGCTCGTCTGCGGGGCGTCGTGGGGCGTGACGCTCGGCCTCGCCTACGCGGAGCGGCATCCCTCCCGCGTGACCGAGATGGTCCTCGTCTCGGTGACCATGACCCGCAGGGCCGACATCCGCTGGCTCTATCACGACGCGGGTCGCTTCTTCCCGGCGGAGTGGCGACGCTTCCGAGATGGAGCCGCGGCGGCCGGCAGCATCGACCCGGCCGATCTGGTGTCCGCCTATCACCGTCTCCTGCACGAGCATCCCGATCCCGTCGTACGCGAACGGGCGGCGCGCGACTGGTGCGAGTGGGAGGACGCGGTCGTCTCGCTCGAGGAGGGCTGGACGCCGAACCCGCGCTACGCCGACGCTGCCTTCCGGATGGCGTTCGCGCGGATCGTCACCCATTACTTCCACCACGCCGCGTGGCTCGACGAAGGCGAGCTGCTCGACAACGCCGGGCGGCTCGCCGGCATCCCCGCCGTGCTCGTCCACGGCCGCTTCGACATCAGCGGACCGCCGGACGTCGCCTGGCTTCTGGCGGACGCGTGGCAGGGAGCCAGCCTGCACCTCGTCCGGACCGGCCACCTGGGTGGCGAGGAGATGCTCGCCCCCGTCATCGCTGCCACCGACGCCTTCGCCGCGCATGGCCAGGCAGGCACGACGGGCAGGAGCGAGGACGCCGGGACGGTCCGCCGAGGCTGAGCGGCCCGGGGCGCGAGGGCGTCGCGCGGGTCGTCCTACACTCGCAATGTGTCGGTCAAGGTGCCTCCGAAGGGCACGCGAGGGTCGCGATTCCCGCGATTCCTGGTCGGATTCGCGAACCGCATTTTCGTCCGTCAGTTCCGACGTCGGCCTGACGCGACGATCGAGTTCGGAGACGGGCGTCGGTTCGCGGTGCGGGCAGAGTCGCTCGAGGGCGAGGAGCTGGAGGCGGCCCGGGCGCGGATCGCCGTCGAGGCGCCCGAGTATGTGAAGTATCGGTCCAAGACCGATCGCCACATCCCGGTCGTCCGGCTCCGCGGCCGTTAGCCGATGCCGGACGCGCCGAGGACGACGTTCGCGCGAAACGGCGAGGTCCACATCGCCTTCCAGGTCGTCGGCTCCGGCTCGCCCGACCTGCTCCTCGTGGACACGTGGGTGCACCACGTGGAGGCCGTCTGGGACTTTCCCGACTTCGCTCGCCTGCTCCGACGGCTCAGCGCGATCGGGCGGCTCATCCACTTCGATCGCCGGGGAACCGGCCTCTCCGACCCCGTTCCGCTCGACAGGCTCCCGGACCTCGACACGCAGGTCGAGGACGCGGTCGCGGTCCTGGACGCGGCGGGCTCCGCCGAGGCGGTCGTGATCGGGATGAACGACGGGGTGGTCATCGCGTCGCTCCTGGCCGCCGCTCATCCCGAACGGTGCCGGTCGCTGGTCGTGTTTCCCGGCGCGGTCCGGCACAGCCTGGCCGGCGGCATGCCGATGCCGGCCATCGACGCCGTCGTGCGGCAGATGACGACGGACCTGGCGGCGGGGAAGGTCCTGCTCGAGATGGTGGCGCCGAGCCGTGTGGGAGACGAGCGCTTCGAGGAGCACCTCGCCCGGCTGCAGCGTTTCGCGTTGCGGCCGGGAGCCGTCGGGCATTACTTCCGCCAGACGCTGGAGACGGATGTCGGGCCGGCGCTCCACGCCATCCAGGCTCCGACCCTCGTGCTCAACCGAACCGGCAACCGAATCGTGCCGCTCGAGCTCAGCCGTGAGGCCGCGGCGCTCATCCCCGGTGCGAAGCTCGTCGAGCTGCCCGGGTCGGACCACCTGGCGTACTCGGAGGGGGTGGATGCGGTCGCCGACGAGATCGAGGAGTTCGTCACAGGCGCGCGGAGCGGCGTGGACGCCGAGCGGATGCTCGCGACGCTGCTCTTCACCGACATCGTCGGCTCGACGTCGAAGGCCGCGGAGCTCGGCGACCGACGCTGGAGGGACCTGCTCGAGGAGCACCACCGGCTGGTGCGAACGGAGCTCGTACGGTTCAAGGGACGCGAGCTCGGGACGGCGGGCGACGGGTTCTTCGCAACGTTCGACGCGCCGGGGGCGGCGATCCGATGCGCCATCGCCATCGTGGCGGCCGCGCCGCGGCTCGGCCTCGGCATCCGGACCGGAATCCACACCGGCGAGGTGGAGGTGCGAGGACCGAGCCTCGGTGGTATGGCGGTTCACATCGCCGCGCGGGTGGCCTCCGTCGCCGGCGAAGGCGAGGTGCTCGTCTCCCAGACGGTGAGGGACCTGGTCGCCGGTTCGTCGTTCGCGTTCGAGGACCGCGGCGAGCACTCGCTCAAGGGCGTGCCGGGGAGCTGGCGGCTGTTCGCCGCGCGGACCGGGTGAGGCACCTCGCGGGCGGCGCCACCGGACGCGTTCACATCCGTTCTGAACCGCTGTGGAACGCGGTACGTGGTGCGTCGACGCACCCGAATATGGCCCACTGGATGGACTGAAGTACTGGAATCCGGTGGGACCTGTGGTACGTTGAACCCCGGTTCACACCTGACAGCGCGAGCTGGCGCCTTCCTCGCCCCGCGTCCCGGCCGGGTCGGTCGGACGCGACGGTCCGAGCCGTGGCGAGCGCCGCCGCGCAAGAGTCTCCGGAAGGTTGCCTCGTGGCCGGGCCTGAGTCCCGTACGCCGTCGCGCGCTGCGTCGCGTGGGGCTGCGGCGGCCTGTCCGAAGTAGATCGAAGTCATGACGAAGCGCCCGCGACTCGCGTGCGGGCGAGACGTTCAGCTGGAGGAGGGGATACCGATGCGGCGCCTGGTCTCGGTCCTCGTCAACGTCGCGCTCCTGCTCGGCCTGCTGCCCGCCTCGCCCCCGCCGGTGGAGGCGAGCCACCCGACCGGCACGCCACGGTACGTCGTCACGCTGTCGCCGGCGACCGACACGAATACGGTTGGCACTGAGCATTGCGTGACGGCCACGGTCGTCGATCGCCACAACCCGAACAACCCAGCGGTGCGGAACACGCCCGTTCGGTTCACGGTCACGGGCGCCAACCCCACGACGGGGACCGTCACCACGAACAGCCGTGGCGACCCGGTGACGTTCTGCTACACGGGCACGCGGGCCGGGACGGACACGATCACCGCCTACCCAGACGTCGACAACGACAACGTCCAGGACGCCGACGAGCAACCGGGGACGGCGACCAAGGTCTGGAACCCCGCGGTTCCCAACTCAGTCGTACTGACTCCGGCCACGGACACCAACCCGACCGGCCAGGAGCACTGCGTCACCGCCGTAGCCACTGACGCATTCGGCAACGTCACGCCCAACGTCCGGGTTGTCTTCACCGTAACGGGTGCCAACCCACGGCCCGCCACCGTCCGCACCACGAACGCCAGCGGCGAGGCCACCTTCTGCTACACGGGCACGAACGTCGGTGTCGACACCATCCGTGCCTTCGCCGATCGCGACAACGACGGCACGCTCGACGTGGGCGAGCCGATCGGCATGGCGACGAAGACGTACGTCGCCGCCACGCCGGCCACTGTCGTGGTGGCTCCGGCCACCGACACGAATCCTGCGGGGCAGGAGCACTGCGTGACCGCCACCGTTCGTGACGCCTCGGGCAACCCGATCTCCGGCGTCGTCGTGCGCTTCACGGTCGCCGGCGCGAACAGCGCTGGCGGGACCGCGACCACGAACGCTGCCGGCGTGGCGAGCTTCTGCTACACCGGCACTCGCATCGGTACCGACACGATCACGGCCACCGCCGACGGCGACCGTGACGGCACGCCGGAGACCGGCGAGCCGACGGGCACCGCCACGAAGATCTACGCCGCCGCAGCTCCGCAGACGGTCGTCCTGTCGCCGGCCACGGATGAGAACACCGTCGGCCAGGAGCACTGCGTCACCGCCACCGTCACGGACGCCTTCGGCAACGTCGCGGCGGATACCCGCGTGCGCTTCACTGTCACGGGCGCGAACGCCGCCAGCGGCACAGCGACGACCGACGAGGCCGGCGAGGCTGAGTTCTGCTACACCGGCACCGCATCGGGCCTCGACACCATCACCGCCATCGCGGACGCGAACCGCAACGGCGCCTACGAGACCAGCGAGCCGACCGGCACGGCGACGAAGACCTACCACCCAGGCACGCCGGCCACCGTGGTTCTCAGCCCGCCGGCCGATGAGAACGTCGTCGGCGACCGGCACTGCGTGCAGGCCAGTGTCCGCGACACATTCGGCAATCCGGTGCCCAACGTCGCCGTCGTGTTCGAAGTCGAGGGCGCGAACCCGACCGGCCCGCGCACGGTCAGGACCGATGCCTCGGGCAACGCCGTCTTCTGCTACACCGGCACCGCCTCGGGAGCCGACCTCATCAGCGCCTACGCCGATACCAACGGCGACGGCTCCCGCCAGACGACGGAGGCGCTGGCGACCGCCGCGGCGAAGTTCTACCAGGCCGGCACGCCGGCGACCGTCGCGGTGACCCCGCCGACCGACACGAACCGGGCCGGTGAGGAGCACTGCGTCACCGCCACCGTCGAGGATGCCTTCGGCAACCCGGTCGAGGCCGGGGTGCTCGTCCGGTTCACGGTCGAGGGCGCGAACACCGCGGCCGGCACCGACACGACCGACGCCAATGGTCAGGCCGAGTTCTGCTACACCGGCGAGCGGGTCGGGACCGACATCATCACCGCGATCGCCGACGGCAACGACGACGGCGAGGCCGAGACGGGCGAGCCGATGGGCACCGCGACCAAGCTCTACGGTCCGGCCGATCCGGCCGTCCTGACCCTGGAGCCGCCG
>DATADA010000147.1:0-8065 GCA_036258775.1 Candidatus Limnocylindria bacterium
GATGGCGAGCACGGCGATCGTCACGACGCGGACCCCGGCCGGCAGGCTGCTCCGAGCGATCAGCACGCCGACGATCCCGTAGGCGACCATCGAGAGCGCGGCGTGGCCGGAGGGGAAGCTGTAGCCGCCCGCCGCGACGACCGGCTCGACGAGGTCCGGACGTTCGCGCGCGACCGACAGCTTCACGAGCGTGTTCGCCAGGGACGCCAGCGCGATCGTCACCCCGGCGGCCGCTCCCTGGACGATCCGGCGCACGGCGAACCCGACCGGCAGCATCGCGACGGCGATGACGGTCACGACGCCGGTCGAGCCCAGCTCGGTGAGCGGTCGCAGGAAGGACAGCGGCCCGCGAACCGAATCGGCGAACGCGGCGGTCATGAGCAGCTCGTCGATCGGCTGGCTGACGCCGGCGATCACGCCGATGAGCAGGAGGGCCAGCAGCGCCGCGCACAGCGAGGCGGCGGCGAGCGGTCGGGGCATCAGGCGCGGGAGTCTAGGCGAGGCGGGGATCCCCGACACACGGCGCTATCATCGGCCGCCGATGCGCGCCCTCCGTCCGTCCCCACGCCGGATGGCGCGGCCGGCAGCGGCGGTCGGGCTCGCCGCGGCGCTCGCCATCGCTCTCGTGGCCGCGTGGTTCGTCCCGCCCCTCGCCGTCGCGCTCGTCTGGCCGCTCTTCTACCTCGTGCCGGGGATGGTCCTGCTGGACTGGGCGCGACCCGGCATCGACCGCGCGTCGCGGCTGGGGCTCGCGGTCGTGCTCTCCGTCGCCGTCTCGACTCACCTGGTGTGGTGGCTGGCGGTGATCGCCGGCGGCTACGGCCGTGCGACGGTCTTCGCCGTCGCGGCGACGATGGCGGCCGCCTGGGTGCTGCGCGTCCTGCTGACCGGCCGTTCGGCGATACGGGTCAGGCCGCGCCGGGTCGCCGTCCTGGCGCGTGGCCACGCCGGCGCGGTGGCGGTCGGCGCGCTGGCGGCGGCCGTGGTCGGCGGCACGCTCGCCGCGAGCCTGTGGCAGGTCAGGCCGGACGGCGTGTGGACGGGCGGGTCGAACTGGAGCGACCTCAACGTCCACCTCTCGATCGCGCAGAGCGTGAACGCCGGCAACTTCCCGCCACAGGTCCCCTTCTTCGCCGGCGTCCCGCTGGTGTACCACTGGTTCGCCGACTTCCATGCGGCCATCACCGCGAACGCCGCCGGGATCTTCGCCGTTCCCGCCATGGTGGCGCAGTCGACCATCCTGGCCGCCGCCCTCGCGCTCGTCGTCCACGGGCTGGCGTATCGCCTTGCGCGCCGCGATCGGCGACGGCGCGCCGCCGTCCTCGCCGCAGCGCTCGCCGTCTTCGCCGGCGGCCTCGGCTGGACCCGGCTGGTGGGCGACGTCCTGAGCGGTGTCGGGGAGCCGATCGCCCTCGTCGCGGCCAACAGCTACGACAACCAGTGGTGGGATGCGCGTGGCATCGTGGCCTGGCCATACTTCCGCATCCCGTCGGTGCTCGGCACCGGCCTCCTCGTGCACCGGGCCACGACCGCCGGGCTGCCGATCCTGGTCGGCGCCCTGCTGCTGCTCGCCGCCGGGCTGCCGTCGCGGCGCCGGTCGCACCGCCCGGATTCGGCGGTCGAGCACGACCGCCCCCGAGCCATCTGGTTGGCCGGGCTGCTCGGCGCCCTGCTCGCTCCGTTCCACTTCTTCTTCTTCCCGGCCTTCGTCGCCCTCGCCGGGCTGTGGACCATCGCCGGCAGACGCCTGCTCGATCACCACGCTCTCCGGAATGCGGCGCTCCTGCTGGCGCCGCTGGTCCTCAGCGTCCCATTCGCGCTCCCCGCGCTGGAGAAGGCGAGGAGCGGCGAGGCGAGCCGGTTCGTGCTGGGCTGGGAGTCGGCGCCCGTCGCCGACGGGCCGGCGGCGGTCGCCTTCTTCTACGTGACGAACCTCGGCCTGCCCCTCGTCCTGGCACTGGCCGCCCTGCTCGTCCCGAGCGTCCGCGCGCGGCTCTTCCTGGCCGTCTGGGCCCTCGTCCTGTTCGCCGTCCCGAACGTCATCCAGGTCAGCGCCGTCGCCTTCGACATGAACAAGTACTTCCAGGCGATGTGGATCGCGCTCGCCATCCTGGCCGGCCAGCTCGTCGCCCGGTGGCCCGCGGTGGTCACCGCCGTCGCGGTCATTCTCGCGGTGCCGAGCCCGCTGCTGGCCGCGGCATGGACGCTCACCTCCCAGAACCAGCTGCTCAGCGCCGATGAGCTCGCCGCCGCCCGGTGGGTCGCCGGCAACACGGCGGACCGCAGCGTCTTCGTCACCAGCGGCTACGTCAACGCCCTGACCGACCCGGCCGGGCGCCTGCGCCTCACCAGCTTCGGCTGGTACGTCCGCAACCTCGGGTACGACCCGACCGAGCGCGAGGCTGCCGTCGCGGCGGTCTACTGCGCTCGCGACTCCGCGGCCGCCGCCTCGCAGATGGAGCGGCTCGGCGCCGAGTACCTCGTCGACACCTTCGGCGGCGGCCCCTGCGGCCCCGTCAACTTCGCGGTCGGGGGGGCGCTGCGCGAGGTGTACCGGGGCGGCTCGGTCGCGATCTGGGAGGTGGCGGCCCCCGGCGCCGCTCGCCGCTGAGCGGAGACCGCGAAGGCCGACCGTAGAATCGGCCGGGTGAACGCCGACCGGGCCGGGCCTCGCTCGCCGGCCGGGGACCGTGCGCGGGGTGCCGTGGTCGCCTTCGAGCGCGTCACCAAGCGCTACGCCGGCGTCGACGAGCCGGCGGTCCGCGACCTGACCCTGACCGTGCCTTCGGGCGAGATCTGCGTGCTGGTCGGTCCGTCGGGCAGCGGCAAGACGACCACCATGAAGATGGTCAACCGGCTCATCGAGCCGACCAGTGGCCGGATCACGATCGACGGCACGGACGTGATGCGGCTCCCAGCGGTCGAGCTGCGGCGGCGGATCGGGTACGTCATCCAGCAGGTCGGGCTGTTCCCTCACCTCACGGTCGCCGACAACGTCGCCGTCGTGCCGCGCCTGCTGCGCTGGAGTCCCGAGCGGGTCCGCGACCGGGTCGAGGAGCTGCTCGAGCTGGTCGGCCTCGAGCCCGGCAGGTACCGCGGCCGCTACCCGGCCGAGCTGTCGGGCGGCGAGCGCCAGAGGGTCGGGGTGGCGCGCGCAATGGCGGCCGACCCCTCGGTCATGCTGATGGACGAGCCGTTCGGCGCGGTCGACCCGATCCGCCGCGAACGCCTGCAGAACGAATTCCTGCGCCTGCAGCGGCGGCTGGGCAAGACAGTCATCTTCGTGACGCACGACGTCGACGAGGCGATCAAGATGGCCGACCGCATCGCGATCCTGCAGCGGAGCGGCGTGCTCGCCCAGTACGACACGGCCGACGCGATCCTGTCCCGCCCGGCGAGCGACTTCGTCGAGCACTTCATCGGCGCCGACCGCGGGCTGAAGCGCCTCTCGCTGCGCCGGGTCGGGGACATCAGCCTCCTCCCGCCCGTGCTCGTCCGGGTCGGCGAGCCGCGGGCGGAGGCGCGGCGGCGCCTCGGCGGCGGCGCGCCGGTCGACTTCGCGCTGCTGGTCGACGCCGCGGAGCGACCTCTCGGCTGGGTGCATCGCCGCGAGCTGGACGGCGACGGGTCCGTCGGGCCCGAGCTCGCCATCCCCGGCTCCCCGACCCTGGAGCCGGAGTCGACGCTGCGCGACGCGCTCTCGACGATGCTCGGCTCCTCGGTTCAGCTCGGCGTGGTCGTGGACGGCGGCGGCAGGGTGGTCGGCATCCTGAGCGTGGACACCCTGAGCGAGTACCTGCGCGCGCCCCCCGGCGCACCGGAGGGCTCCGCGAACCGTGGCCCCGAATCGCGGCGATGACCGACGACGCCCTTGTCCGCTGGGACTGGATCGTGCGCGAGCTCGACGAGATCGCGCGGCGCCTCGGCGAGCACGTCCTGCTGACGGTCCTGGCGGTCGCCATCGGCTTCGGCATCAGCTTCGCGCTGGCGCTCGTCATCCGCCGCCGGCCGATCCTGCACTCCCCCGTCCTCGGGGTGGCCGGAGTCCTGTACGCGATCCCCAGCCTGGCGCTCTTCGCACTGCTCATCCCGTTCACCGGCGTGCAGAGCGTGCTCACGGCGGAGATCGCGCTCGTCAGCTACACGATCCTCATCCTCGTCCGCAACATCGTGACCGGCTTCGCGGGCGTGCCGCAGGACGTGCTCGAGGCCGCCGACGGCATGGGGTACACGCCCTGGCAGCGGCTGTGGCGGGTCGAGCTGCCGATCGCGCTGCCGGTCATCGTGGCCGGCCTGCGGATCGCGACGGTCACGACCGTCGGCCTGGTCACCGTCACCGCGCTCATCGGCCTGGGCGGCCTCGGCTACCTGATCGTCAACATCGGGCTGGCCCGATTCTTCTTCACCGCGACGCTGGTCGGCACCCTCGGCGCGATCGGCCTGGCGATCGCGGCGGACCTGGGCTTCGTCGCCCTCGAGCGAGCGCTGACGCCGTGGGCGCGGTCGCGTCGCACCGGCTGAGGCGGGACCATGGAGTTCATCGGCGAGGTCATCGGCTGGTTCGCCGATCCCGCGAGCTGGTCCGGCAATGATGGGGTTCCCGCCCGCCTGGGTGAGCATCTCGTGCTCTCGGTCGTGCCCCTGCTCCTCGCGCTCGTCGTCGGCCTGCCGCTCGGGATCTTGGTCGGCCACACCGGGCGGGGCGCGGCCGCGGTCGTCAACCTCGCGAACATCGGCCGCGCCGTCCCCTCCCTGGCGATCCTGATCATCGCCTTCCAGCTCGTGCTGCCGCCGCTGGTGGCGGCCGGCCTGCGGCGCGAGGCGGCCGAGGTGGCCACGGGGCTGGCGATGCTCGCGCTCGCCGTCCCGCCGCTCGTGACGAACAGCTACGTCGGCATCGCCGACGTCGACCGCGACCTGATCGAGGCGGGCCGCGGCATGGGGATGAGCGGCGCGCAGGTCCTCCGGGCGGTGGAGCTGCCGCTGGCCATCCCGCTCATCCTCGCCGGCGTCCGGACCGCCGCGGTGCAGGTGGTGGCCACCGCCACCCTCGGCGCGGTCGTCGGAACCGGCGGCTTCGGCCGCTACATCGTCGACGGCATCGCACAGCGTCGCCACGAGGAGGTCTTCGCCGGGGCGCTGCTCGTCGCGCTGCTCTCCATCGCCACCGAGCTGCTCTTCGGCGCGCTGCAGGCCCGCGCCGCGCCGCGCGGCGTCCGCGGCGGAACCCGTCCCGAGGTCGATCGCGTCCCGGAGCCGGCCGCCATCTGATCCGACCCGCCACCGAGCGCGTAGGAATCATGTCAACGGGCCGTCACGAAACGGCTGATAAGGTGGCGCCCGACCCGCGCCGGAGCGGCCGGGGCCACGGGGAGACACGAGGAGGACCCAATGCGGAAGGACCGCAGACTCGCCCTCGGGGCGGTGCTGCTGACGCTCGTCGCGAGCGCCTGCGCGCCGGGTGGGGGCGGGACAGGCCCGACGGCACAGCCGACGGGCTCGATCGCCGCGGAGAAGCCATCGGTGAGCGTCGGCTCGGCGGGCTTCTACGAGTCGCAGCTGATGGCGGAGATCTACGCCCAGGCACTGGAGGCCGCCGGCTACACGGTGGAGCGCAAGCTCGCCATCGGCACGCGCGAGCAGACGTGGCCGGCCATGACGAGCGGCGAGATCGACATGATGCCCGAGTACATCGGCAGCCTCACCTTCTTCCTCGAGGGCGAGGCGAGCGGCGACCCGGAGGAGACGCTCCAGACCCTGACCGGGCTGCTGGAGGAGGAGGGCGTGTCGATCCTCGACTACACGCCCGCGCAGGACCAGAACGCGTTCGTCGTCCGGCAGGAGACTGCCGACGAGTTCGGGCTCGAGACGATGAGTGACCTGGCCGAAGTCGCGACGCAGCTGACCTGGGGGCTGCCGCCGGAGTGCGAGACGAACCCGCTCTGCGCGGGCGCCCTCGAGGAGGAGTACGGGATCCCGTTCGCCGAGCTCGAGATCGAGCCGCTGGCCGCCTGTGACGCCCCGATCGCGACGGCGCTCAACGAGGGCGCGGTCGACGTCGCCGAGCTGTGCAGTACGCAGCCGGACATCGAGCGCTTCAACTTCGTCCGCCTCGAGGACGACATGCAGACACAGCCTGCCGAGAACATCGCGCCCGTGGTGCGGACCGAGTTCCTCGAAGCCGCGCCGGCGGACTTCGCCGGGATCCTCAACGAGGTGTCGGCCGCGATGACGACCGAGGACCTCACCTCGCTGGGCGTGCGGGTGGCGGTCGACCAGGAGGCGGTGGAGGACGTGGCCCGTTCCTGGCTGGAGGACAACGGCCTCGTCTGACAACGGCATTCGGGAAGCGACGCGAGGGGTGGTCGGCTCGCCGGCTACCCCTCGTCGGTGCATGATGGAGCGCCGATGAGCGTCACCGGCGAGCACCTCGCGCTGACCGACTGGCGGCGGCGCGTCTTCGCGATGTACGACGCCCTCCGCCGGGACACCCGTGCCGAGCCGATGCGGCTGGTCGCGTTCCGCTCGGCCAAGGACCGGCTCTTCGCCGAGCACCCGTCCTCGCCGATCCCGGCGGATCGCCGCCGTGACTTCCGCGGCCTCGCCTACTGGCGGCACGACCCGGCGCTCCGCTTGGTCGTCCCGTTCGAGCCGGACCCGGAGGCGCCCGGCACCGAGATCCCGCGCTCGAACGGCGGCGGCGGCTTCGCCTTCCGGCGCATCGGGCAGGTCCGGTTCGAGGTCGGCGGCACCGGCTGCGCGCTCAGCGTGTACTGGATCGAGGGCTACGCCGGCGGCATCTTCATCCCGTTCCGCGATGCGACGAGCGGGTCCGCGACGTACGGCGGCGGGCGCTACGTCTGGGACGCGATCAAGGGCGCCGACCTCGGCAGCGAGGACGGACGGCTGGTCATCGACTTCAACTACGCCTATCACCCGTCGTGCGCCTACGACCCGCGCTGGAGCTGCCCGCTCGCGCCGGCGGAGAACTGGCTCGGCGTCGCGATCGAGGCGGGCGAGCGGCTGATGCCCGACTCCGTCCGGCACGAGTCGGCGGCATGACCGAAGCCCGCCCGGCCGCGGGCGACGAGCGTCACTGCATCAAGTGCGGGCGCGCCATCGGCGCCGACGAGTCGATGTGCGCCTTCTGCCTGCGTCCCGGGATGACCGCGCCCTCGGCGACGCAGTATCACGGCACGATGGTGGTCGCCATCATCGCGGGCGTCGTGCTCCTGGCGGTCGCCGCCTCGATCGCGGCGCGGGGCATCGGCCCGTGGAACGCCCGAACCGTGGCCGTCGGCCCGCTCGAGCGGGGTGGCGTGGAGGTGACTCTCGAGGTCGAGAACCTCGGCACGCGGACGGGCCGGGCGCAGTGCCGGCTCCTCGCGGCCGACGATTCGGGGCGGACCCTGCGGACCGCCGCGGTCGTCACGCCGCCGCTCGCCGGCGGCGCCAGAGACCGCATCACCGAGCGCCTGCCCGGGCTGGCGGAGGCGCCGGCCGAGGTCACCGTCGCCTGCGAATGACCCTCCCGGTCCCCGGCGATCGCGGGATCCGTCGGCTGGCACTCACGCCGGCTCCCTGCTAGAGTCGCCGGGCTATGGCCTACCAGCGACGCGGCGAGCGCCGCTCCGATCGGCCGCCGCGATTCGACCGCCCCGAGCGACGCGACCGTGGGGGCGGCGGCGACCGCGACCGCGGCGAGCGGTTCGAGAGTCGTGACCGATTCGAGGTGCGCGACCGCCAGGGACGCGGCGGCGGCCGGTTCGCCGGCGCACCGGGTGGTCGGACCGACGAGGCGGCGATGTCGCTGCGCCTCGATCCACGCCGGGTCCAGCTGCTCAAGCAGATCGCGGGAGAGTCGGGGATGCGCCCCGGCGAGCTCGTCCTGCGCTGGGTCCAGGAGCGGATCGACGCCGAGCGCGCCGGCGCCGGCCGCGCGCTACCCGCCGCCGAGCCGGGCGCGATGGGCCCGCTTCCCTCCCCGGTCGGCGACCAGCTGGCAGAGCTGGCGGCGCGAATCGACGCCCTGACCAGCCGCGTCGACGAGCTGGCCTCCGGCGCC
>DATADA010000148.1:0-2012 GCA_036258775.1 Candidatus Limnocylindria bacterium
AGCGCTCTCGCCCTGCGGCAGGAATGCCGTGGTCCACTGGTCGAACGGCATCTCGCGGACCTCGTTGAAGCGGCGTCCCAGGACGCGCTCGGCCGGCTCGTTGAAGTACACCATGTCGCCCGCCGCGTCGACGATGAAGACCGGTACCGCCAGCCGGCTGGCGAGGTGCCGCATCAGGATCAGCTCTATCGGCTGCTGGGCCACGACCGCAGCATGCCGCGGCCCCGTTTCGCTGACAAGCAGGCGAACCGTCTCCGCGCGGCCCGCGGCGCGTCTTCCCGCTGCGCGGCTGGCGGATGCGGCGGGGCGTTACTCGACCCCCATCACGAGCCCCTCGATGTCGTGACGCTGGGTGATCGGCTCCAGCTCGTCGACGACGCGACAGAAGAGGTGACGGCGCACGGCCTCCGGCAGCGAGTCGTGGTAGGCGCGGCTCAGCGCGAGGTCGTGCTCCTCGTGGTTCGCCACCGAGGCGGCCACCACGCCCAGGATGAGGACCGGCCGCGGGACGGGAGAGGCGTGCTCGGTGCCACGGTGGACGGTCAGCGCGGTCCGGCACGAGATGTCGCCCATCTGGGGGAACTTCCGCACCGCCCGCTCCGCGAAGTATGGATACAGGTCCTTGGGCGGGAACATGCCGTGGTTCCAGTCGGCGCCCTCGTCCCAGTGCGTGCCGGGCGCGATCTCGAACGGCCCCATGTCTGGCGTGACGTCGACGCCGGTGAGGTTGAACGCGAGTGAGGTGAGCCGCCGCTCCTCGTACGTCTCGCGCGGCGATCGGAAGTCGCGGTGCCACGGCTGGTTCTTCGCGCCCTGGAACGGGACGTCGAAGCCCACCTCGACGAACTGGTAGTCGTCGCCGAGCACGGCCTCCGACATGGCGGTGACCCACGGGTGGGTGACGAGGTCGACGAATCCGCTGATCTGCTCGGGGTGCACCTCGACGTACCAGCGCTGCGGACCGCGGCTGACCGCTCCGCGGTCTCGCCGGATAGCGTCCCGGTAGGCAGCCATGACGTCCTCGCGCATGCGCTCGACCCACTCGCGGGCGAACGCTCCCCGGCGCGCCACGATGCCGTCGCGATGCAGCGTCTCGAGGTCTGTGGATACGTCCGGCGGCTCGGGGGTTCGAGGCTCGCCGAGCGAGCTCGCGGCGGTGGTCACGGCTGCTCCATTTCGTGCGGTCGAGAGTCCGCCAAGCGTACCGCGCCGGCGGCCTTAGAAACGAGGCGGGATGTCGCGCGTCAGAGCGCGGCGACCGCGCGTTCGATCTCGGCCGTGGCGGCGTTGGGGTCGGTGTCGATCCCGAACCGCATCGGCCGCCCGAAGACGACCTCGACCTCCCCACGCCACGGGCGGCGCCCCGGGGCCTGGACGTCCGCGTCTATGCGGGAGGGGCGATGGACCTTCAGGCGGATCGGCACGACCGGCGTCGCCCCGTGGATCGCGACCAGCCCGGTCCCCGACTTGAACGGCTGCAGCGGCCCGCCCACGGTCAGCTTCCCCTCGGGGTAGATCAGGACGCTGAACCCGCGGTCCAGGCGCGCGCCGAGCAGCTCGAAGCTGCGTCGCACGGCGCCCTCGCGCGCCATGGGGAACGCGTTGCCTAGCAACGCGGCGACGAAGCCGCGCCAGCGAGAGCCGAAGATGTCGTCGGCTGCAGCGGCCACCGTCAGCTTTCGACGCCAGCGCAGCGGGATGGCGGACAGGATCAGGACGTTGTCGTTGTGGAGGTGGTGGTTCGCGGCGAACAGGACCGGCCCGTCCAGCCCGCGCAGGTGCTCGAGGCCGGACACCCGCAGCCGATAGAAGACGCCGGCGACCGGGCGCACGACCGCCTGCCAGGCCGCGATCCGCAGCGCTCCGACGGCCGGGTTGAGCGGCCAGGCCAGGATTCCCTGCTCGCGCCGCTCCCCGGCCGCGGCGTCGATCATGGCCTGCAGCTCGCCGAGGGTGGCGTCCGGATCGAGGGCGTCCTCGTCGAGGTAGACGCCCAGCTCCTCCTCGATCAG
>DATADA010000149.1:0-9523 GCA_036258775.1 Candidatus Limnocylindria bacterium
GTTGTGGGCTGCGCGCAGCGCGCTGTCGAAGTCGCGGATGCCCGGCGCGTGAACGCCGCGGTAGTAGCCGATCATCGCGGCCACCCAGGGCTCGTTGAGGGTGATCCACATCGGGACGCGGTCGCCGAGCGCCCGGAAGGCCGCCTCGGCGTACGTGACGAAGCGCGCAGCCGTTCGGCGGGCGGTCCAGCCGCCGTACTGCTCCTGCAGGTGGTTCGGCAGGTCCCAGTGGTAGAGCGTGACGGCCGGCTGCATGCCGCGCTCGAGCAGCCGGTCGACCAGGCGGTCGTAGAACGCCAGGCCGCGGGTGTTGAGCTGCTCGCCTCCGTCGGGGAAGAGGCGCGGCCAGGCGATGCTGAAGCGGTAGGCCTTCAGCCCGAGCTCGGCCATGCGGTCGACGTCCGCCTCCCAGCGTGCGTAGTGATCGGCCGCCACGTCGCCGGTGTGGCCGTTCTCGATCGCTCCCGGCCGGCGGGTGAAGCGGTCCCAGATCGACTCGCCACGACCGTCGTCGCGGACCGAGCCCTCGATCTGGTAGCTCGCCGTGGCGGCACCCCACAGGAAGTCAGGCGGGAACGGCATCGGGATCCTCCAAGGCATGCAGGCTGGCGTGGAGCACGGCGCCGACGCTCCAGGCGTGGGACAGGCTCAGGAGCATTCCCTTGGCCTGCGCCCAGTCCGTCTGGTAGTAGCGCTCGCCGACCATGCCGCGGTACGCGTTGAAGTCGCCGTCGCGCCGCGCCACGAACTGCAGGCCGGCGGCCAGGCTGTCCTGGGTGCGGGTCGTGTACTCCGCGTCGCCGACACGGCGCGCGAGACGGAGCATCTCGGGCACGCAGATCAGCCCGTAACCGTGGAGGTGCTGGTTGGCGGGCGACGCAAGGTCGGCGCCGCGCGTCCGGTAGTCGTACGCGCCGAGCAGCGTCTCCTTCGGGAAGGCGACGTTGTACGCCATCCGGAACGTGAGCATCCAGTCGGCCGCGCGCCGCGCGAGCTCCGTCCAGCGCCCATCGTCGTGGCGATCCAGCTCGGCCAGCGCGGTGTAGGCCAGCACCGCGTTGTAGCCGTCCTCCGAGGTCGGGGCGAGGTGGACGTCCTCGGGCGCGCCGTAGACGAGCGCGTCCTCGACGAACCGCGCGTAGTCGGCGCCGGCGCGTCGCGCCGCGTCGAGCAGGTGGGGCGCGCCGAACAGCGCCGATGCTTCCGCCAGCGCGGCCACCCACGGCAGCCCGGCCGCCCCCGTCCGATCGGCGACGCGGCCCTCGTGCGGCTCGTAGTAGCTGCCCGGATTGCCGTCGGCGTCCTGCCGGGAGACGGCGAATTCGAGGTTGCTGCGCACGGCGCGCTCCCATTCCGGGTGCGAGGTCCCGGCCGCCGCCTCCTCGCGGAGCGCACGGAGCATGAACAGGGTCGCCTCCGAAACCGTCCGTGCGTGGACCATCCCGTCGGGGTTCCAGCCCCCGACCCACCGCCCGTCGCGCCACTCGCCCCAGAAGACGCCCGAGGGCGATACGCCCGATGCGATCGTGTCGAGCACGCGTGCCGCGGCCTCCGCCCAGGCCGCGTTGCGCCGCAGCCGTCCGGCGCGCAGCAGCGCCGCGGCCCACGGGGCGCCGCTCACCCACGCCACGTGCATGCTGCGGCGGTCGATTCGCTGCCCGTCGATGCCCGCCAGCTCGCGGTCGAAGGCGACGGTCTCCCACAGCACGCCCGGATCAACGGCGTAGTGCCAGCGGTGCAGCCCTTCCGCCGCCAGCCCGGCCGCCTCGGCCGGACGGAGCCATGGCCTGAGGGGGTTCGAGGCTCGCCGCCGCGCCGCCATGCCCCGCAGGAACGGGACGAACGCGAACGGGCCGGCGGGCTCGGCGGCGACGCTGTAGCGGATGCGCATCGGCTCCCCCGGCTCCCAGGCGTACCAGCGGCGGTCGGGGGCGGCGGCGCGCTCCGGGCCGGCGTGGGTGACCGGCTCCTCCCGGTACGGGACGTCGATCCAGATCGCGGGGGCTCCCGACGAGCTGCCGCGGAAGCCGATGCCGGAGAGGCCCAGCGGAGTCGCCTCGTCGGTGGCCATGCCACCGAAGGCCGCCGCGTCCCGGACGCAGACCGCCGCGAGCGAGGCCCGATCGGACCGAAACGCCCAGCTGTCGCTCGTCATCTCGGCCACGTCGCGGTCCCGGGCAGCCGGATCCCATCGCGGGAACCGGCGGCGGCAGGCCGCGAGCCGGTTCTCGCCGTAGAAGCAGCCCGGGATGAGCCAGGTCGGCGCTCCGGCGCCGGCCAGGTGGAGCGGGACACGCACCGCACCGAGCACCGGCATGGCGCTGCGGTGCGTGACCGTGAGGTCGACGTCGTGCCACGCACCGTCGGCCGCGCGGCGCCAGACGGCCGTCGCCGCGAACCGCTCCGACTCTCCGGTGAGGACCAGCGACGTGCCGACCAGCTCGGCATGGGCGATCGGGATCACGACCTCGGGACGGTCGGCAAGGAGGACGAGGGCGATGGCGTCGGTCTCCAGCCCGCGCGCACGCCCCGCGCCGGGGAGGCGGATCTCGAGCCGGCGCCGTCCCTCGGCGCCGGCGATCCGCAGCTCAGCCAACGACGATCTCCGCGGTGTTCCAGCCGCGGACGGTGAGGCGCCGCTCGGCCGGCGGCACGTCGCGCCAGGCGACGGCGAGCGTGCGCTCCTCACCCGGCAGGAGCGTGACGAGGTCCTCGGCCGGGATGGCCCAGCCCGGCGCAGGGATCGGGCGCGCGTCCTCGATGCGAAGCAGAAGCGCCGCATGCGAACCACGGTTGTGCAGCCGCAGGCGCCAGGTATCGGCCCCGTCCCCGTCGCGCTCGGCCGCGACATCGGTCGGCGGCTGCCGCAGCAGCGAGCCGAGGTCGACCCCCGCGCTGAAGAGGTAGCGGCGATCGGCGACCTGCACCCCGTCGCCGTCCGCCAGCGACAGGAGCAGCAGGAAGGGGGCGTTTCCCACGTCGTCGAGCGCCCAGGCCGCCTCGCCCAGCCGGGCCGACGCGTCGGCCGGGACGCGGACGGTCCGGCGTTCGTCGGCCAGGGGGACGCCGTCCATCGTCGCCCCCGCGACGCGAAGCTCCCCCTCGAGCGGTCGCGGCAGGCGGCTGGCGACCCAGACCTCGGCCTCGAACCGGGCACGCCCTCCCCACGCCTGCGTCGGGAAACGGGCCGACAGGGCGAGATCGCGGTAGCTCTCGGCGACGGCCGCCCAGGCCGGCTTCGGGCGCCCGTACCCATCGACCGCCGAGGTGCAGAACGCGTTCGCGAACGGCTCGTTGAGCTGCCAGGGGAGCGCGCCGCTCGTCCGCCATGCGCGCCGGGCGTTGGCATCCACGGCGTAGGCGAGACCGGATGCCTGCAGATAGCGGCTGGCCCGCAGCAGATCCTCGCCGTCGATCGCGTCGCCGAAGGTCGCGCGCAGGAGCGGCACGTTGATCCACCACTCCCCGCGATGCGCCCACTCCGGGTTCGCGCGATCGATCGGCTCGCGACGGCCGGCCGGGACGGTGGCCTCGATCGTCGCGGCGGTTGCGGCGCCCTCGACGCCGAACTCGGAGTGGAGGGTCGGCGCGAGCGCGTCGTGGTGCGCCTCGTGCCGGCCGAGCCCCTGGTGCTCCCAGGGCCCGTGGAGCTCGCCGGTGCCGGTGGGCGACGTCGGAAACCAGGCACGGTCCGGGTCGAGCTCGCGGACGACCTCGCCGAGCGCCGCCAGCGCCGGCTCCCCATCGTCGCAGGGCGTGCCGTCGGGCAGCGCCAGCTCGTTGCCCCCGCACCATGCGACGAGCGACGGGTGGTTGCGGCGCCGCGGCACGATGGCGGCCGCCTCCCGCTCAAGGAGGCGCCTCCATGACGGCGCGCGGGACGGCTGGCTGACGATGCCGGAGCTGGACTGCGCGAACTCCTGCCAGACCATGATGCCGGCCCGGTCGCAGGCCGCGTAGAACGCCTCGCGCTCGATCAGGCCCCCGCCCCACACCCGCAGCAGGTTGGCGCCGGCGCGCCGCGCCAGGTCGACGAGGTGCTCGGCGCGCTCGCGGTGCGGCACGCCGTACGAGAGGTCGACCGGGACCCAGTTCCAGCCGCGGATCCAGGTGCGCCGCCCGTTGACGCGCAGGGTGTGCGGCGCCGCACCGCTGGGCGCGCCCTCGTTCGGCAGCCACTCGACGCTGCGAATCCCGAACGACGTCTCGCGCACGTCCGACAGCTCCCCATCGGCAGACAGCTCGACCCGGGCCCGATACAGCGGCTGGTCGCCGGCCCCGTTCGGCCACCAGCGCCCGGCGTCGGGCAGCTCGAACCCGAGCTCGAGCGCCGACCGGCCGATCGGCGCGGTGGCCGTCGTACTCGCGCCTCCCACCCGGCTGCCGTCGAGCGTGAGCTCCAGCCGCGCCCCGACCGTGGCGAGTTCCGCTACGTCGAGCTGCGCACGCGCCGCGATGCGGGCCGAGCCGTCCGCGGCCAGCGTGGGACGGATCCACAGGTCGTCCAGGCGCACCGGCCCGGTCACCCGGAGCGCGACGGCGTCCCAGATGCCCTGATGAAGGAGCCTCGGACAGAAGTCCCAGCCGTACGCCATCCGGCTGCGATGGACGCGCACGCGGCGCGTATCGCCGACCTGCGGCTCGCTCTCCGGGGCGGGCTCCAGCACGACGGCGAGGACGTTCTCGCCGTCGCGCAGCCGCGCACCGATCTCGCGGCTGGCCGGGACGAACATCCCGGCGTGCCGGCCCAGTGGCCGCCCGTTCAGGAACAGGCGAGCGGCCGGGTCGAGACCCTCGAAGCGCAGCTCCACGCGCCCCGGTCGCCACGCCGGATCGGCTTTGAAGGTCCGGACGTAGGCCCAGTGGCGCGTCGCCACCCACTCGGCGGCGAGGCTGTTCCGGCCGACCTGCGGGTCCGGCAGCTCCCCGGCCCGCCTCAGGTCGTCGACGACGCTCCCCGGCACGCGGCCCGGCAACCACGCCGGCTGTGGCTCGCCCAGCCGCGCCCAGCGCCAGCCGTCGCCGAGGAAGCCGCGGAATCGCCAGCCGTCGCCGTCGAGCGGCACCTCCGCCGGAGCCGGTGCGGTCACGAAGCGGTCGTGTCCTCCCACTCGATCAGGTCGACCTCGCGGGCCGGCCGCGCCGGGTCGCGCGGGACCTTCAGCGTCCGGATCTCGGCGGGCCCGAGCTCGACCCGCAGCTCGCGCCGCCAGGCCGGCAGTCGCAGCGTCGCCGTGGTCGCCGCGCCGGTCACCTCCCAGAGCCGGATCACGATGTCGTCGTCGTCCTCGGCGCGCTTGAGAACGGTCAGCATGACGTTGTCGGCATCGACCTCGGCGTACGAGGCGGACCGCGGCAGCGGCCCGGGATGGAAGGTCTCGACCACCGCGATCGGCCGCTGGTTCAGCTCGGCGGCGCGCTGCACGACGCGGGCCTCCTCCCAGCCGCCTTCGTGCGGGAGCAGGGCGTATGCGAAGCGCTGCAGGCCCTGGTCCATGTACGCGTACTGAAGGTCGGGACGCGGCTCGTACGGGTCGTGATGGGCGTAGATCGGGCTGCGGACCACCGTCATCCCGATCTCGGCGTAGTGGTAGTTGCCGCGGTGCCGCTCTGCGCGGACGTCGAAGGAGTACTTCGAGTCGTTGAGCAGCGCCACGCCGTAGATGCTCCGTCGGTCCGGGCGCAGGCCGGTCAGGTCGAGCCAGCGCTGTCCCGGCTGTTCCGTCCCGTCGGTCGGGCGCTCGATCGTCCCGTACGGGATCTCGTAGGTCGCCCGCGGGACGAGCAGGTCGGCCGGGAAGCGCAGCTTGAGGGCGCGGTGGCGCTCGTGCCAGTCGAGGGTCGCCTCGACGTAGAGCAGCGGCACGTCCCGATAGACGATGAAGTCCTGCCGCAGCCGGGAGCCCTGCCACCGGCTCTCGACGCGGATCGCCGAGCGCACCGGGCCGTCCTCGATCCGGCGCATCGATTCCGGCTCGAAGGCGCCGATCTCCCGGTCGAGCGACTGCATGCCGTGGCCCCAGGTGTCGCTCGGGTCGTCGACGACGATGGCCCGGGCCGCCTGGCCGCGCAGGATCTCGAAGTCCGCCTGCCGGTCGAAGATCGACGCCAGGAAGCCGGTGACCGGGTCGAGCGCGACGCGCAGCCGGTCGTTCTCCAGCACGTGCTCGGCGCGCTCCTCGGCCTCCTCGACGGCGGCCGCCGACTCGGAGGCGACGGTGGAGTCCACGGCCGGGTCGGTGGACGCGGCCGGTCCCGGGGTCGGGCTCGCCGCGGCGGCCGGGGTGCGGCTCTCGCCGGCGTGCTCGAGCCGCACCCGGAAGCTGCGGTAGCCGAGCGACGGCAGGTCCGCGACGAAGACGAGCCGCTTGCGGCTGTCGCCGACCGCGGCGAGCGACTGGCCGACCTGCACCGGGACCTCGCGCCCCTCGTCGTCGACCAGGCCCACGACGGTGCCGAGGCTGCCGAACTCGACCTCGACCGGCACCGGGCCGCTCCATGCGTGCGGGTTGAAGACGACGACCGGCGCCTCGCCGGCGGCCCAGGCGGGCTCGCCGGCGGCTCCCTCTGGGGCGGGCAGGTCGACCTTCCAGCTGATCGACTGGATGGCGTTGTTGAGGGCGCGGCCGGCCAGCGACATCGCCTCGCCGTACAGGTCGCGGGCATCGTCGTAGGCGGGCTCCACGCTCGATCCCGCCAGGATGTCGTGGAACTGGTTGAACAGCACCGCGCGCCACGCCTGCGGAAAGACCTCGGGGAACGGCTGCCCGGCCACCGCGTCGGCGATCGTGGCGTAGGCCTCCGCCACGGCGAGCAGGTGCTCCGCCCGGCGGTTCCAGCGCTTGACGCCGGAGTGCGCGGCGTAGCAGCCCTTGGCGTGGTACTGGAGCTCGTCGTGGACGACCGGGAATGCGAGCGGCTTCTCCCGGATCGACGCGAAGTAGGCGGGCGGTGAGCTCGGGACGAGGTGCGGGAAGCCCGGATCGGCGTCCATGTGTCCGATGCTCTCGATGTTCGCCCGCGTGGGGCCACCGCCGTGGTTGCCGACCCCGTAGAAGACCATGATCTCGTCGATCGGATCCTTGAGCTCCGGGAGGCACCGGCGCACGACGCGCTCGAGGTCGCCGCCACCGCTGGCGTAGCCGTGCGGGATCCGGTATGCGAGCACGCGCGAGCCGTCGGCGGCCTCCCACCAGAAGGTGCGGGCCGGAAGGCCCTTCTCGTGCGGCTCGGGACGCAGGAAGACGTAGCCGTCCATGCCCTGCCTGCGCAGGATCTGCGGCAGGCTGCCGGCATGGCCGAAGGCATCGGGGTTGTAGCCGACGGTGGCCACGGTGCCGAGCTTCTCGCGGAAGTAGCGCTGGGAGTACAGGCCGTGCCGCGCGAAGCTCTCGCCGGACGGGATGTTGCAGTCCGGCTGCACCCACCAGCCGCCGCAGATGACCCAGCGGCCCTCCCCGACGCGCTGGCGGATCTCTTCGAACATCTCCGGGTCGTGGCCCTCCAGCCGCCAGTAGTAGGCCGCGCTGGACGAGGTGAAGACGAAGTCGGGGTACTCGCGCATGCGGTCGAGGGCGCTGCGGAACGTCGCCTTGACCTCGGCGAACGCCTCCTGCCACTGCCACAGCCAGACGGCATCGATGTGCGCGTTGCCGACCATGTGGACGGTTCGAGCCTTGGGATCCTTCGCCCGCCCGTCCGGCGATGCGGCGGCCGCGCGCCGTCGCCCGGCGGCCGCCGGCGCCTCAGCCACCGCTCGTCTCGCTCGCCCAGTCATCGATCCTCTCGCAGAGCAGGTGGATGGTCAGCCCGTGCATCTCCTGGATGCGTGCGGTGACGTCCGACGGGATGGCGATCGCGTGGTCGGCGCGCCGTGCCAGCCGGCCCGCCCTGCCGCACAGCGCGACGGTCGTGGCACCGCACCCGCGCGCCGCTTCCAGTCCCCGCACGACGTTCTCCGACTCACCCGAGGTGCTGATGCCGATGACGACGTCGCCGGCGGTGGCCACGCCCTGGACCTGGCGGGCGAAGACGTCGTCGAAGTCGTAGTCGTTCGCGATCCCGGTCAGGGCGCTGGTATCGGTCGTGAGCGCGACCGCGGGGAGCGCCCGACGATCGCGAACGAAGTGCCCGAGCAGCTCCGTCGCGAAGTGCTGCGCATCCGCGGCGCTGCCGCCGTTGCCGAAGATCCAGATCCTCCCACCGGCCGCCAGCCGCTCGCAGAGCAGCCCCGCGAGCGCGTCGATCTCGGGCAGGAGGCGGTCGCGGAGGTCGGTGGCCAGCGCGAGATGCTCGTCCGCGCCGCGGCGCAGGTCCGTCACCGGCGGACCCCCGCCGCGACTGGTCGCACGTCGCCGCGCCCGGCGCCCGTGGCGGCGGCCGCCTCCTCCAGGCGAGCCAGGGCAACCGCGGCGGCGCCCAGGACCCCGGTCCGCTCCCCCAGCTCGGCCGGGACGATGTCCGCGTCTCGCGTCTGGGGTCCGAGGGTCTGGGACAGGGCGATCCGCCTGACCGGTTCAAGGAGCAGGTCACCCGAGCGGGTCACGCCACCGCCCAGGATCACCCGGCGCGGGTTGAAGGCGTTGAGCGCGTTCGCCACGGCGGCGCCGAGGACCTCGGTCGTCTGCGTCCAGATCCGGGTCGCCAGCGGGTCGCCCGCACGCGCCGCATCGGCCACCGCCTCGGCCGTGATCGCCGCGGGCCCGCCGGGCAGGGCGGCCAGCGCCGAGCGCTCGCCGGCCTCGACCGCCTCGCAGGCGCGCCGCGCGATGCCGGTCCCTGAGGCGAACGCCTCCGGGCAGCCGCGCCGGCCGCAGTGGCAGGGCCAGCCGTCGTGCGCGACCGACACGTGCCCGAGCTCGGCGGCGTTGCCGCTCTCCCCCCAGAGCAGGCGGCCGTCCGCGATGACGCCGCCGCCGATGCCGGTCGAGATGGTCAGGTAGACGAGGTTCGTCGCGCCGCGGCCGGCTCCGAAGCGGTGCTCGCCGAGCACGGCGGCATTGGCGTCGTTGTCGATGTGCACCGGCAGCCCGAGCGCGTCGCGAAGCAGCGGTCCGAGCGGTACGTCCACCCAGCCGGGCAGGTTCGGAGGCGACTGGATGACCCCGGCGCGCGCGTCGAGCGGGCCACCGCAGCCGACGCCGACCGCGTCGAGGTGGTCGAGCGCCGCGCCGGCGGCCTGCGCGGAGCGGCGACCCAGCAGGACGAGCCGCTCGATCATCGGCGTCGGCCCCTCCTCGGAACGCGCGGGCTCGCGAAGCCAGCCGGTCAGCTCGCCGGCCTCCGAAACGACGCCGGCGGCGATCTTCGTGCCGCCCACGTCGAGCGCCAGGACGCGCCTCATGCCACCCCCTCCAGGGCGAGCTCGCGGAGCGCCGCCACGCGGTCGCGCGCCTCCTGCAGGCACGGGTCGGGCCGCGGCTCGAAGACGCGCTCCGGCGCGTCACGAACGCGCCCGGCCAGCGGCGCGCCGTCGACGACGTGGGCCGCCTGCCGTGCCGCGCCGACCGCGGCGGCCTCGACC